>CAJUAE010000054.1 GCA_910583965.1 uncultured Lachnospiraceae bacterium | reverse complement strand
GTGTGAAATTATTGGAAACATTTTCGACAATCCCGAATTGATAGAAAAATAAGGAGATAATTTATGATTCATGCGTTAAAAACCATACGGGGGTATTTTGAGGACTCGGCAGCAGGCATAAAAAGTTTTGAAGTAAGAAAAAATGACCGTCCATATAGTTTGGGTGATTATGTGGCGCTGAATGAAGTAAGCGGTGGGGAATACACTGGAAGATGTACACTGCACAAAATTGTTTATATTCTGCATAATATAGAATATTGCAAGGAGGGTTATGTAATTTTAGGATTGAAGCCATGTGCAATTAGAACACCTGGGGAATCGATAGAGTCTATACGCTCTGAAAGCGGTGTACCAATATATGAAAGAGATAAACTCGATTATTCGAGTAAATGAGGACTAATTATGCATAGAGATTTTATTGATGCGTTTGAATATGCCATTATGGTGCACAAAATATTTTTAAAGGAGAAAAGCAATATGTTGAAATGTAAAATCTGTGGGTGCGAATTTCATGCAGTCAATGAAAAACATTATATTTCTCGTGATAATAGGGAAATAGGTCTGGTAGCAGTTGTTAGTAGTGAGTTAGAAGCTACCTTGTATGATACTTATGATTGTCCAGCCTGCGGATGTCAAGTGACAGCACAGGAAAGAAAGAGAGAATATATTACAAGTAAATAAGGATTTAAATGGAGTATGTAAGTAAAGTATGAAAAATGAAGAAGTGAACTATTACAAGCCACGTTTTAAACGATGGATAGAATCACAAAAGTGGGACAGTATTGCAGAGAGGTTATCTGATACAAGCATGGAAACAATTACACAAGTGATGAATGCAAAAAAAGATGGAGATTGTAGCTGGATAATATGGAAAAACTGTGATTATGTTCTTGACAGAATAAGAAGTATAAGTAAGAAAATTAATCAATTAAACTGAAATTTAGCAAAAGATGATAGAAAGGAATAAATGAATGGTTATTAGTTTTGAAGAAAAAGATAGAAAGCAGATAGAGGCGACAGGAAACAATATTATTCAGGTGAAACAAGTCATTTATAAACTTCAGAAGTTTTTCAAGGCTTTTATTGAAAGAATACTGAATTTTTATAATAGTCTCTCATCAGAACAGAAAATAGAACTTTTAAAACTTGTGTTGAAAGATTGAAAACTAATTTTAGAGGAGACAAGAAGATGACAGAAAAGATATTAGAGCAAGGAGTTGAATTGCAACGTTCAATTAATGCCTTACGGCAGACTCAAAAAAACCTTGATGATATGAAAAAGCTTTGTCTTGAAAATATGAGTATTGAAAAGAGGAAGACTCATTCTTTTACGATAAAGGCAACGAGAAATGATGATGGAAGTACTGAAATTATCGAAGTATCAGCAAGAGCTGCATATACAGCAGTATTTGAAGAACTGGAAAAAATCGAAAAGAACCTCAAGGAATTAACGAAAGAATTTTTCGATCTGTAGCTAATGGCAGCAGTGTTGAAAGAAAAAACTGAATATAGAATAAAAAATAAGTGGTATCAACCGACCAAAGTTATCTACCACTTATTATTAATCGTCTAAGGAAAGTATAGCACTTTAACGATTCTTAGGCAAGTACCAATTTTTTACGAAACATCGGGAGGAGAGACTATGAATACAAAAGAAAGAGTAAGAAATGATATACTTGTTGGAATGAAAATGTATCTGGATTCATGTACAATGGCAATTCTGGATGCAGTTATAGTGAAAGCAGTACAGAATGTGGAGATGACAGAGACAACTACGCTTCCGGCGACACTGGATGATATAAACCAGTACATAATAGACCTGTTTAACACGAAGAAAGCCCCAAAATTAAGCACCAAAACAGTTGTATTTTATAGAAGCACATTAAATGAATTTATGACTCTTATAAATAAACCACTTAACAAGATAAGTCAGTCTGACATTGAATATTATCTGCTGATAAAAAGGTCTAGTAATACAAATGCTTCTCTCAATAACCTTAGACGCAACCTTTCTGCATTCTTTACCTGGATGCGTAAAGAAAAAATTATTAATGAAAATCCTTGTGATGGGATAGAACCATATGTCACAATAGAAAAGCCGATTGACCATATGGAGGCTACCGACATGGAACAGTTAAAGAATGGTTGTATACATGTGCGGGACAGAGCATTGATAGAATTTATGCGATCAACAGCAATGCGGCGAGGAGAAGTGCCACTTGTAAAGATATGTGATATAGATTTTAGGAGTGGTAAGCTAGTAATATTTGGTGAGAAAACACAGAAGTATAGAACAGTATTTCTTGATGATGTGGCGATACATTATATTCAGGAGTATCTTAAATATAGGGGAGTAACAGAAAATAGCAGGGAACCACTATTTACACATCTGCGGGGAGATAAGACAAAAGCGCTTGATGTAGATGGAGTATATGCGAGTATAAAAGATATTGCCAGAAGAGCAGGAATGGATAGGCGTGTGTATCCGCATCTGTTCAGAAAGACAACAGCCACAAATATATGTAAGCGTGGAGGAAGTGAAGATGCAGCAGGAGAGTATCTTGGACATGCGCCAAGAAACGTAACAGGCAGGCATTATACATATAAAGGTGACAGATATATTGAGCAGATTTTTCATAATTATGTTGAGGCTGTATAATTTAATTGATTTTAGAAAGGGGAAATTAATTTGACGAAACAGGAACTTGAACAACTCACTGATTTAAAACAAGAGATCGAGGAGCTTGAGAAGAATATTGCAAAGATAAAACAGATGGATATAAAGGAAGTTTCGATCAAAGTAAGTGCGTCAAGTAAAAGTTTCCCGTATGTACAAAGCAGAACTACTGTTCAGGAATATGATCCAGCATTGGCTGACAAGCGAGATAGGCTTTTGTGTGAAAAGAGAATGTTGCTTTGCGATAGGAAGGAACAGGCAGCAGAAGAGGAAAGGCGTCTTATACAATATATAAATAATATAAAGGAAAGTCGTGTTAGGCGCATAATGCAATATAGGTATGTAGATGGGTATTCATGGGAAAAGATTGGAGATATTATGCACTTTGATCGTCGTACTGGGGAACGGATTGTGAGTAGATATTTGAAGCGAAATAAAAAATAATTGCAAAAAAATGAAAATTGCCCACAATGCCCGTTTTAAATGTGTTAATATGGTATCAGGGAACGAATAAACATTACAGCAGAGGGCTGTAAGATATTCTTCAATAATATCGGTGTCATGGCAGCAGTCGTGACACTGATTTTATTTTGTGCGAAAGGTGGTAAGTAGATGAATTATCACAGTGCGAAATGGCGTAGGAAGAGAGAGCATATATTAAAGTTGGACGGATATATGGATATTGTGGATAAGCGATATGGTAGAACTACAGAGGCGACAACAGTGCATCACATTTATCCTGCAAAAGAATATCCAGAATATTGTTATTGTGATTGGAATTTGATAAGTGTTAGTGGGAAGACACATAACATGCTTGAGAATAGGCAGACAGGAGAGCTGACTGAGATGGGCAGACAACTTATGGAAAGAACTGTTCCTGGAGTTAATTGGAGACAGAATAAAACCCCCGCCCCATTTGCTACAAAATTTTAGACTCCACGGGGACCGGCGGGGGGCGATCTTTCCAACTCTGATCGATTTTTGTAAAGAGGGGGAAAGGGGGAGTTCAAAGCAGAATCTTCTAATTAAAGCAAAAAAATTAATACAACGCAAATATAGAAAAAATGACTGCAAAAATGAACGAAAATGGAGGCGGTCTTTTAATGAAAAGGAGAACATGGAAAGAACGGATAAAGAAAGCATGTAAAGATGCAGGAACATATCAAACTTATTTTGACAATGCTATTGATACACTGGCTGGGATATTGGAGACAAGAGATAATGTAGAACAGAAATATATAGAGTCTGGGGCACAGCCGGTAGTTCAATATACGAACAAATCAGGCAGTACTAACTTGATTAGAAATCCATTGTTAGGTACATATGATGAAATGAATAAGACAGCGTTAATGTACTGGAAGGAATTGGGGCTGACGCCTTCAGCATATAAGAAAGTGACAGGAGACAAACCAAAAAATGGAAAAGGTGGAGGACTTGCAGCGGCACTTGCGGCGATTGACAGCTAAAGCGAAAAATTGGAATACGGTTTTGAAATATGCAGAGAGTATAAGGAACAGAAGTAAGATCGCCTGTATTGAATTGCAACAAGCGGTGGATCGGTTTTTTATGGACCTTGACAGTGATAAATATGATCTCAATTCCAAGGCGCCGGAGTTCTGTATACAGATTATTGAAAAAACCATATGTCATCAACAGGGAGAAAAGTTAGATGGGACACCCCTGCGGGGAACGCCGTTTCTTTTGGAACCGTTCCACAAGTTCATAATTTATAACCTGTTAGGATTTTATATCAAGGGAACAGATGTTATACGATATCATGAAGCACTGATATATATTCCGCGAAAAAATATCAAGACTACTTTTGCAGCTTCCCTGGCATGGGCATTGAGTCTATGGTATAGGAAATCAGGGAGTAAGGTATATGTTACTTCAGCTGCGCTGATGCAGTCACTAGAAAGTTTTAGCTTTTTGGATTACAACATAAAACGTATGCACGAAGATGCGAAACATGGTGGATGCGTAAAAGTGATCGACAACAATAATGAACATTCTATGACAGCGGATTTTCCTGATGGCTCATTATTTATTCGGGCACTTGCTGCCAATCCAGATGCGCAGGATTCCTTGAATTGTAATATTGCCATTGTAGATGAAATCCATGCGCTAAAGCAGCCAAAACAATATAACCTTTTCAAAGAGGCAATGAAGGCGTATACAAATAAATTGATTATAGGGATATCTACAGCCGGTGACAATGAAAATTCATTTTTGGGCAACCGACTGAAATATTGTAGAAAAGTTTTAAACGGAACGGTGACAGATGAGCAGTATTTTATTTTTATGTGTTGCGCCAATCCTGATGAGAATGACAATATTGATTATACAAATCCGAAAGTGCATGAGATGGCGAATCCAGGATATGGTGCAAGTATACGACCAGAAGAACTATTGAATGACAGTTTGCAGGCGCAAAATGACCCACAGCAGCGAAAGGATTTTTATGCGAAAAGTTTAAATGTCTATACATCTGCAATGAAAGCATATTTTGACATACAAGAATTTAGAAAGTCAGATCGAAAATACAACTGGACGTTGGCAGAGCTTGTCAAATTGCCAATAGATTGGTATGGAGGAGCCGATATGTCGAAATTGCATGACTTAACAGCATCATGCCTCCTAGGTAATTATAAAGGAATTGATATAATTATAACACATGCGTTTTTTCCTATAGTAGCAGCACACAAAAAGGCAGATGAAGATAATATTCCATTGTTTGAATGGAAAGATAACGGATGGCTTACCATGTGCAACAGTCCAACTGTAAATTATGCGGACGTGGTAAATTGGTTTGTGAAAATGCGTGACATGGGATTTAGAATCAAACAAGTTGGGCATGATAGAAAATTCAGCCGCGAATATTTTGTAGGAATGAAGCGAGCACATTTTAAGATAATTGATCAGCCACAGTATTTTTATAAAAAGTCAGAGGGATTCCGCTACATTGAGAAGAGTATCAAAAATGGCACTCTTTATTATATGCATTCGGGTGCATATGAATATTGTGTAGAAAATGTCGCAGCAATTGAGAAGACAGATGACATGATTCAGTATGAAAAAATACAGCCAGAAATGCGAATTGATATCTTTGACTGTTCTGTTTTTGCAGCCGTAAGATACCTTGAAGATTTGGAAAAGAAGCAGAAATCGCAAAACTGGTGGGGAGAAAAAGGTGAGGAATAAAAAGAAAAGATCAAAACTAAGAGTGAGAAGTGAGACACACAAATCTATAGGTTTCCTTATTTCAGAAGATGCGTACAACATTATATGTACGCAAGGATATACCCGTCTTGACCGGAATCCTGAAATTTTAACTGGATGTCGTAAAATTGCAGATCTGATATCCAGCATGACTATTTATTTGATGAGTAATACGGAAAAAGGTGATGAGCGGATTATAAATGCTCTGAGCAGGCAGGTGGATATTACCCCTAATGGTTATATGACCCGTAAAACATGGATGGAAGCAATTGTTATGAACTTACTTCTATATGGACATGGCAACAGTGTGGTAGTTCCATTGACAAAGGATGGAATGCTTGACGATATGATTCCAATCAGTCCGGCAAATGTTTCTTTTATACCAGATGGCTATCAATACAATATCTATATTAATGGGATTCCATATGGACCTTCTGATGTTCTTCATTTTGTCCTTAATCCAGATCCAGATAGACCGTGGAAGGGAATGGGGATTACGGCAGCAGTTAAGGATGTGGCAAACAATCTAAAACAGGCAGCAGCGACACAAAAGGCATTTATGGAGAGTAAGTGGCGCCCTTCTGTTATCGTAAAAGTTGATGGTATGGCAGATGAATTTAGCAGTCCAAATGGGCGACACAGACTTGCAGAAGAATATCTTGCAACAAATGAGACTGGTGAACCGTGGTTAATCCCAGCGGATATGTTTGAGGTGGAACAAATTAAGCCGCTTTCTCTCTCGGACCTTGCCATTAAAGATACAGTGGAACTTGACAAACGGACTGTGGCGGCAATTCTTGGAGTACCTGCATTTGTGTTGGGGATAGGTGGTTTTGACGCGAAAGAATGGGATAACTTTATAAATTCAACAATTCGTTCCATTGCGCAACTTATTGAGCAGGAATTGACGCGCAAGTTACTGGTATCGCCACAATGGTATTGGAAATTTAATATTGCGAGTCTTTATTCATATGACTTAAAGACTACAGCAAATGTGTTTAGTAATTTATATGTGCGTGGAATTGTGACTGGGAATGAAGTTAGGGACAAGTTGTCTATGGGACCTATGGAAGGCTTAGATAACCTTGTTATTCTTGAAAATTTTATTCCAATAGACAAAATAGGAGATCAGTTGAAATTAAAGCAGGGAGGAGGGGATAAGAATGGAAAGGACACAAATACAGACAAGAAGTAGGGAATCTGAGTTTACCACAAGAGACGAAGGTGGCGACTTGTACATAGAAGGATATTTTGCGGTTTTTAACAGCAACTATGAATTGTGGAAAGGTGCTACAGAATCTATTGCACAGGGAGCCTTTGCAAATACGCTTGGTGATGATATCAGGGCATTAATTGACCATGAAACACGCCTTGTATTGGGAAGAAACAAAGCTGGTACATTGGAGCTGCGAGAGGATTCTCATGGTTTATGGGGCAAGGTCAGAATAAATCAAAATGATACAGATGCAATGAATTTGTATGAACGTGTAAAACGTGGAGACGTAGACCAGTGTTCTTTTGGTTTTGACATTACTGAGGAAGAAACTGATTTTCGTGAAGATGGTACAATCCACTGGACAATTAAAAGTGTAAAATTGTATGAAGTAACTGTATGCACATTCCCTGCATATACAGAGACAAATATTTCTGCACGCAGGCAGGATTTTGAACAGATTATACAGAGAAAAAATGAGGCGTGGAAAATGTCCATGCGGACAAAACTGAAAGGAGATAATAATAATGGCATTAAGAGCACTGATGTTGCGGAAAAAAATTGATATGAGTAAGAAAGCGCTGGAAGAACTGAGAAAAAAAGAAAATGATTTTCAGACAAGGGAAGCAGAACTTGAAACTGCAATCAATGAAGCTGAGACAGATGAGGAAAAAACTGTTGTTGAGGGGGAGGTTGAACAATTTGAGTCGGAAAAGAAAGAGCATGAGGAGGAGACAGGGAAACTTGAAAAGGAACTTGAACGTCTGGAAGCAGAACTAAAAGAAGAGGAAAAGCGGACTTCTAAATTGGAAGTGCAAATGAAAGAACAGCAGACAGAAGTAAAAAATGAGCGGGAGGGAGTACCAGTTATGTCAAAGCGAGCAAAATTTTATGGACTTTCCATTCAGGAGAGGGAGGCATTTTTTGCGAGAGAGGAGATTAAAAATTTTGTCAGTACTGTAAGGACGGCAATTAAAGAAAAGCGTGGAATTACAAATGTTGGACTTGTAATTCCAGAGGTTATGTTGGAGCTGTTAAAGACAAAAGTAGAAGAGACATCAAAACTATTGAAATATGTTACGGTCAGACCAGTTACAGGAAAGGCGCGTCAGCGCATTATGGGAGTGATTCCAGAAGGTATCTGGACAGAGATGTGTGCAAGTTTAAATGAGCTTGATTTAAGCTTTAATGACACAGAGGTGGACGGATTTAAAGTAGGCGGCTATTTTGCAGTACATAATGCTATCATTGAGGATAATGATGTCAATCTGGTATCAGAGATTATCAATGCGCTTGGAAAGGCAATTGGAAAGGCACTGGACAAAGCAATTGTCTATGGAACAGGCACAAAGATGCCTTTGGGAATTGTTACCAGACTAGCACAGAAAACAGAACCAAGTGACTATCCAGCTACATCAAGAAAGTGGGTGGATTTAAGTACAAGTAATATTACAAAAGGCACTGGTGCTGTTGGGCTTAAACTGTTTCAGGAAATTCTAGGAAAAACAAAGAGTATTACAAACGATTACAGTGAAACAGGATTGATATGGATTATGAATAAGAATACCCATACAGACCTTATAATTCAAAGCATGGATAAAAATGCAACTGCGGCGATTGTAGCAGGTATGAATATGACAATGCCTGTTATTGGCGGTGATATTGTGGAACTTAATTGTATTCCAGATGGTGATATTATCTTTGGCTATGCTGATATGTATTTACTTGTTGAACGAGCAGGAACAGAACTGGCAACGAGCGAACACACAAGATTTCTTGAAGATCAGACAGTGTTTAAAGGAACTGCGCGGTATGATGGAAAACCAGTGATTGCAGAGGCATTTGCACTTACCAATATTGGTAATGTGGTACCGACAACAACGATAGCTTTTGCACCTGATAAGCAGAATGATATTGTTACTGCAGGTGGTAGTGACGTTAGTGAGTAAAAGAAAGAGGAGGTATCATGACTGATGAGAATATTCTTGAAATATTGCGGCCGGATTTGCAAATAAGTGTAGATGTTTATGATGCCTATCTTATGGATATGATTCACTTGGCGAGAGAGTCCATCGCTGATGAGGGAATCACACTGAGTACAGAGTCGGATCGGGATGGGATGCTAATAGAGTTGTATGCGGCATATCTGTATCGCAGTCGCAAAGACGGAAAGGCTGATATGCCCAGAATGCTTCGTTGTATGCTTAATAATCGACTAATTCAACAGAAGGCAGGAAACAGATGATGGATGGTGTGGCATATCTAATAAAGATGAAATACAAGACAGATAAAATAGGGCAGAACATTTCTTCTGAAGAAAAAAGAAAAATATATGTTTCAGAAAGAGCACTGACACGTACTGAATATTTTAAGGCTGGGCAGAATGGAATGAACCCTAGGATTATGTTGACAACAGCAGCAGTAAATTATTCAGGGGAAAGTGTTATTGAATATGAAAATATGCGATATGGGATATACAGAACATATCACAAATTCGATTCAGATGAAATAGAACTGTATTTGCATAAACAAGCAGGTACTTAGGAAGGCGGGAATAACATGTCTGTAAAGGTAGATGATCTAGCAAAGGCAATTATGGATGAACTTTATGCATACAGTGATGAAGTTTCGGATGCATTAAAAGAAACTATAAAAGAGACAGCAAAAGAGACAGCGGCAGAAATCAGAGAAAATGCACCTAAAAACACTGGAGAGTATAAAAAAGGTTGGAAACATAAAGTAGCATATGAATCTAGTTCAGATATTAGAACAGTAGTTTATAATTCAACAAAACCGCAATTGACACACTTGCTTGAATATGGACATGCCAAAAAGAATGGCGGGCGTGTGGAGGGAAAGCCTCATATTCGCCCTGTTGATGAAAAGCTTGAAAGAAAGCTGGAGGGAAAGATAAAGGTGAAATTAAAATGATGTCACTTGAAGCGTTTAAAAAAGTGTTGGAACAATCTGGTTTTCCCGTTGCATATCATTCCTTCCCAGAGAAGGAAGTGCCACCAATGCCCTATATTACATATATAACACCATATTCACGGAATTTTAAAGCAGATGGCAAAGTGTATAGTTCTTCACAACATATTCAAGTGGAATTATACACACAGGTCAAAGATATCGAGGCTGAAGTAAAAGTGGAACAGGCGTTGGAAGCGTTTTATTTTAGTAAAACCGAGACAGGGATTAAAGAGGAGAATTGCTATGAAGTTATATATGAATTGGAGGTCTAAGAATGTCAAATAAGAAAAACAAGGTGAAATTTAATATAAAAAATGTCCATTATGCATTAAAAGATGATACCGGAACAGGGTATGCAAAACCAATACCAGTACCAGGTGCAGTATCGGTAAGCTTTGAAGCCAAAGGGGAATTATCGCCGTTTTATGCGGACGGGATTGTATATTATGTGACTTCTTCAAACGGTGGGTATGAAGGAGAGCTGGAAATGGCTCTCATTCCTGACCAGTTCCGAATAGATGTTTTAGGCGAGGAAAAAGATAGCAATAATGTTATGGTTGAAAATGCCAATGCACAGACAAAGGAGTTTGCAATTGGATTTGATATTGATGGAGATGCAAAGTCGACAAGGTTCTGGTTCTTGAACTGCACGGCAACGAGACCATCAACGGAATCTTCTACTACAGAGGACAAGAAAGAACCAACTACAGACAAAATATCATTGACATGTGCACCAAATCCAGATGGAAATGTGCGCACAAAGACTACAGAGGACACACCGCAGCAGATATATGCAGCATGGTATGACGAAGTATACCTGCCAGTAATCACGCCAGGAGGTAACGCGTCGTGACAAAGGAAATCATTATAGGAGGCAAGTCATACAAATTTAGAAGTACAGCAGCAATACCAAGAATGTATCGCTTGCGATTTAATAGAGACATTTTTGTAGATATGGAAAAGCTGGCAGAAAATATAGAAGCCAGTGAAAAGAAGCAAGAAGCAGAACGGATAGCAGCAGAAAGTGAAGGAATAGAATATAAAGAGAGCAGCAGTTTGCCAATCGATTCTTTGGAAATGTTTGAGAATATTGCATATTTGATGAATAAGCATGGAGACCCTTCACAGCCTGAAGATATTGATACATGGTTAGAACAATTTGACACATTTAATATTTATGAGATTTTGCCAGAGATTTTGGAACTTTGGAATCTAAACAATAGAGGGTTTTCTGTATCAAAAAAAAAGGACGCAAGATAGATAGGGAAGTGAATACCGCGCTGTTTTTGCTCAGGGCGGTTCAGTGCGGTATTTCTGTCTCTGACATGGAGTATCTTTCAATTGGTATGATTAATGATATGTTTATTGAGTTGAGAAATGATGAATATGAATATCCGTTGATTGCAACGCAAGAGGATATAGATAATCTATAGGAGAAAAAATGGCGTCAAATGGAAGGATTAAGGGAATAACGCTTACTATTGGTGGTGACACACAAGGGCTTGAAAAAGCCCTATCTAATGTCAATAAAAATATAAATACTACACAGTCTGCATTAAAGGACGTGGAGCGACTGCTAAAAATTGACCCTGCAAATACCGAACTATTAGCACAGAAACAACGATTACTGACAGTAGCGATTGGTGAGACTAAGGAAAAGCTGTGGGCAATGAAAGAAGCAAGTGAACAGGCAAGTCAGGCACTTGCGAGGGGAGAAATCACTCAAAATCAATATGATGCGTTACAGCGAGAAATTATAGCAACTGAAAATACATTAAAAGAATTGGAAAAACAAGCGAATACATCAGAGAATGCACTAGGAGAGCTGGGAGAGCAAGCAGGAATATCAGAAGATGCGTTGAAAAAATTAAACGAAAAGGTGGACGATTCTGCGCAATCATTTGAAAGACTATCACAAACAGGGGAAAACTTAAAAAATGTAGGTGCTACAATTGAGAGTGTGGGACAGCAGATTATGCCTGTTTCAAAGACTGTTGCTAATCTTGGCGTTGAGGCTGTAAAGGCTGCTGCTGATTTTGATTCTGCTATGAGTAAAGTTTCTGCAATATCAGGCGCTTCCGCAGAGGATTTAGAAAAACTTAGCAATAAAGCAAGGGAAATGGGGAAGAAAACAAAGTTTTCTGCATCAGAGGCAGCCGAAGCCATGAATTATATGGCAATGGCTGGATGGAAAACGGGACATATGCTTGATGGGATCGATGGTGTTATGAATCTCGCTGCTGCATCAGGAGAAGATTTGGCGACAACATCGGATATTTTGACAGATGCGATGACCGCGTTTGGAATAAAGGTAAATGAGTCAACAAATGGGGTAAAGAATGCGATACATGTATCTGATGTAATGGCAGCAGCTATGGCCAACGCAAATACAGATGTTAGTTTAATGGGGGAAGGTTTTAAATATTGTTCTTCTGTCGCTGGTGCATTAGGTTTTTCATTGGAAGATACAACGGAAGCAATTGGATTAATGTCAAATGCCAGTGTTAAAGGTTCGATGTCTGGAACTGCTATGAGAAAAGTAATGTTGGCTCTCGCAGAAGATGTTGAACTTTCGGGGAAAGAAATTGGGAATTTGACAATTAAGACCAAGGATTCTAATGGAAAGATGAAAGATCTAGGTCAGATTTTAAAAGAATGTCGATTTGCCTTTTCAAAAATGTCCGAATCGGAACAGGCGGCTAATGCAGAAGCATTAGTGGGAAAGAATGCTGTTAGTGGGTTTCTTGCTGCAATGAATGCAGCTCCTGAAGATATAAACAAATTACGTGGTGCTATTGAGAATTGTGATGGTGCAGCAGAGAATATGGCAACAATTATGCAAGACAATCTCAATGGGCAAATTACTACTTTAAAGAGTAAACTATCAGAACTTGCAATTGCATTTGGAAATATTTTAATGCCGGCGATTCGTAAAGTAACGGAAATTGTTGGGAATCTAATAGACTGGTTTAATGGTTTAAGCCCGAAAATGAAGACAATTATAGTAGTCATTGGTGTAATTGTTGCAGCATTGGGGCCAGCATTGGTGATTATTGGAAAGATCGTATGGTCGATTGGACAGGTTATGACGATTATTCCAGGGATTGTTACGGCATTAAAAGGAGTAAAAACAGCAATAACAGTGGTAACGACAGCGGTGAAAGCATTTAGTGCTGCGTTGATTGCAAATCCGATTGCGTTAATTATTGCTGGAATTACAGCACTTGTTGCAGCTTTTGTATACTTCTGGAACACCAGTGAGGAGTTTCGACAGTTTTGGATCGATTTGTGGGAAGGTATTAAGGAGACAGCAAAAGCTGTGTGGGAAGGCATTAAAGATTTCTTTGTTTCAGCATGGGAAGGAATTAAGTCAGCAGCGCAGTCAATTTGGAATGGTATTAAGGATTTCTTTGCATCAATCTGGAACGGGATTAAATCACTAGCACAGTCAATCTGGAATGGCATTAAGGATTTTTTTGCATCAATCTGGAATGGCATTAAGACAACAGCACAATCAATCTGGAATGGCATTAAAGGATTTTTTGTTTCTATTTGGAATGGAATTAAATCAACAGCGCAGTCAATTTGGAATGGAGTGAAAGATTTTTTTAAATCAACATGGGAAGACATTAAGTCAACAGCCCAGAATGTATGGGGAAAAGTGGAGGACTTTTTGACATCAACATGGCAGAGCTTAAAGACAAAGACAGAGAGTACTTGGAATACAATTAAGGAGTCTTCCACGTCAGTGTGGGGAAGTATTAAAACAAGTATAGGTTCTATTGTACAAAGAATGGGAAGTAGTATTTCAGAGCATATTGGAAATCTGAAAAACAAAATTAGCGAAATATGGAATGGGGTTAGACAGTCTACAACTGCTACATGGAATAATCTAGTTGCAGGAGTACGAGCTGCATTAGGAAATCTTGCCCCTAATGTTAGAGAGGGATTTCAGGAGGCGATTGAATTTATAACTTCTCTTCCAAGTAAAGCCATTCAATGGGGAAGGGATTTTGTTGTTGGTCTTATAAACGGAATCAAACAGAAAATAAATGCAGTTTTGGAGCCTGTACGAGAGATTGCAAACAAGATACGTGGATTTTTGCATTTTTCTCGCCCCGATGAAGGACCTCTGCGGGATTATGAAACATGGATGCCAGATTTTATGAAGGGGCTGGCACAGGGAATCAAAAACAATCAGAGGCTTGTTACAGATGCGGTCAATGAATTATCTAAAAATATGTCTATACATGGAAATGTGTCGCTTATAGGACAAGCTAATGAACAGAATGACAGTGGAAACGGAATATCAGAGATGCTTGCAGTAATAAAACAATATCTTCCTTATTTGGCAGAAAGCAAAGATATTGTGCTTGATACAGGAGAAACAATAGGTGCTTTTGGACCAAAGCTGAATAGAGAATTTCAGCGGATTGATATGCGGGAGAAGGGGCGCTAATGAATGTACTATCAAACGGATTGAAAATAGAAGTTATAGCGACAGGTGTTGTTTTCCATACTCTAAAGGATTGGGGAATGGCAGTAGGGAACAATAACTATATTGGTGAGCCAGAACAGGAAACATATTATATAGATGTTCCTGGAACAAATGCTTTTCTTGATATGTCAGAAGCATTAACTGGTGAACCAGTATACAAATCAAGGGCGATAAGTGTGATGCTTGGTAGTCTAAAACCTCGTATGGAATGGGATCATATTATTTCTGATTTAAGAAATAAAGTACATGGGCGTGAGTGCAAAATTATTTTTGACAATGATATTGACCATTATTGGATAGGCAGGGTGTATATTGAAGGATTTGACCGCGTAAGAGAGTTGGGAACACTGCAATTGAATATACCTAAAGCAGAACCTTATAAATATGACTTACAGTCATCAGCAGAAAAATGGTTGTGGGATTCGTTTAGTTTTGAGCATGGTGTGATACGCACAATTGGAACCTTGGCTGTAAATGGGCAATACAGCCAAGTGATTCCCAAAGGAACAATGCTTACTGTACCAGTATTTATTGTGTCAAATATTGCATCAATTGAGTTTACTGTATCAGATGGTCAAAACAGATTTTCACTGATTAATGGACGTAATCGTTTTCCAAAGTTAAAGGTATGCGGGGCAGATGATGTAACGCTTGTGTTTCAAGGCAAGGGAACAGTTGTAATTGACTATAGGGGAGGGAGTTTGTGATGTATGAAATATTGATGGATGGAAAAACGCTTTGGTACCCAGGAGATAGGGAGTGTGTCATTCTATCACCAACTTTAACAGAGGCTTTGAATGATTCAGGGTACATAGAGTTTAAGGTTCCACCAGGCAATCCGCTGTATAATCAAATATTTGAGTGTGTTTCTATGATACAGGTGCTAAAAGATAATAAAGAAATATTTTATGGTGTAGTGAAGGAAACATCTGTTAATTTTAGACAGGAAAAACGAGTGTATGCAGTTGGAATATTGTCTTTTCTGGCTGATTCTATACAACCTCAAAAGAAATTTCAGAATATTACACCATATAATTTTATTACAGAACTTATTGAGAATCACAATGCACAGGTGGAGGAGAGAAAGCGTTTTGAAGTTGGTGTTGTTACTGTTCACGATCCAAATGATAGTTTATACAGATATACCAATTATGAAGATACTTTGACTGCATTAAGGGAAAAGATATGTGATGGACTTGAGGGATATCTGAGGGTAAGGCGCATTGGCAGTAGAAATATATTAGATGTGGTTACGTTAAAAGACTATGGCAAAAACTGTGGACAGGCAATTGAATTTGGAGAGAATCTACTGGACTATACAGAAAGTACAACTACAGATGAAATTGCAACAGCAGTGTTACCCAGAGGACACCAGTTGGATGAAAGCCCCATAGAAGGTCTTACAGTATATTTAACAATCGAGTCTGTTAATGGTGGGAAGGACTATATTTATAATGATGCAGCAGTAAAAAGGTTTGGTTGGATTAAAAAGGTAGTAGATTTTCAGGATGTGACACTTCCAGAAAATCTAATTAAGAAGGCACAGGAATGGTTGACAGACAAACAGTTTGCAAATATGACACTTAGTTTAAATGCAGTTGACTTATCATTGCTTGATAAAGATATACAATCTTTTGAATTAGGGGATTATATTCACGCGAGGGCGGAACCTTATGGAATGGATGCATGGTTTCCAGTACAAGAAAAAACAACCTGTCTGTCTGATTTTTCACGGAACACAATTGTTTTGAGCAATACAACACAAAAATCATACACACGACAGCAAGCAGTTACAGAAAAGAACATAACACAGAAAATACCACATAAAAGTGATATGCTTCAAGCTGCAAAGGATAATGCATCAAAACTGATAAAGATAGCAACTAACGGATATATAGTTCTGAAAATGGACGATGAAGGTAATCCATGTGAATTGCTTATAATGGATTCAAAAGACATTAATGAGGCAAGAAAAGTATGGCGGTGGAATCTGAATGGTTTTGGCTATTCTAGTACTGGTTATGATGGCGAATATGGCCTTGCAATAACAATGGACGGCGCTATTGTGGCGGATTTTATTACTGTAGGAACAATGCGCGCAGATCGAATCAAAGGAGGCACATTAAAACTTGGTGGGGAAGAAAATGTTGCAGGAGTGGGACAGGTATGTGATGAAAACGGAAATGTATTAATAACGTTGGATAAACGAGGAATAACACTTGCGCCTTCTGTCACTATATCATGGGAAAATATTTCTGGAACAGATGATATTCCAACGAAAACTCAGGTAACAGAAATTGCCAAAGATACAATTAAGACAACAAATGTTGTAGCAGAGAATTTGCAGGTAAAGACAGCAAATATTCTAGGAGAGTTGAGTGCAGATAAGATTACATCAGGAACGTTGCAGGGAGTGACTATAATATCGGAAAAAGATGGTTGTACAATTAAGCTGGTTAATGGTGAGGTTTTAGGATATTATCAAAAAACAAAAGTTGGTTCACTTGACTTTGCAGGAAGTACAAGGCTTAGTGAGGGAAATATACGAAGAGCTATGAGATTAAGGGCAGAGCAATTAATGAGTATAAAAACACCCATGCTTTTTGTGGCGGAAAATCCTTCAAGTGATGCAGATGTGACTAAATGTACAAGTACAGATGTAACTGTATTAACAGGAGTGGCAGGAGATTCTTATACAACAAAAACGTTGAGATTTATTAATGGTCTTTGTGTTACAGGATAGAAAGGAAAGAAAACATGTTGTTTCTAGCAAAAAATGAGGAAGCACAATTTTATGTGAATCCAGAAGATGCAAAAAGATACGCAGATGAGGGATATGAAATTATCGATATTGCTACCAAACATCGTTTGACCGCGGTAGAGATATCAGAGTTAAAGCCTATGACAGTAGAAATACAGAAAGGATGACAGTATGGCTAATATTTCTGGGTTCTTAAGTAACATTTTAAAAGCCATGTATGGGGAAGATGTCAGAGATGCTATTCATGATAGTATCAATACAATCAATGAAGAGGTAATTGATTATAATGCATATGTTACACAAAAGGCAAATGAAACAGCAAATAATGCATTAAGGACAGAGAATTGTAAAAGAGAGTGCCAGAAGGCGCAAGAAGTGGCAGAAGCAAACATGAGAAGAGCAGAAAGGGCTGCTAATGAGACAGAAATAAATGCAACTGAAGTGAATAGAGACCTTGGTGAAGCAAAAAATGCAGTTAATGCAGCCCAGGAAAAAGCAGAGATGAGCAATACATTCTCTGAACGAGCGAAAAGCTATGCAGACCAAGCAGCCAATACCCTCACGCAAACTGTTAATAAAATAAATGAAGCGGTGGAGATGAATACACCTAGAATGGTTATTGATTTTAATACAGGACATTTATTATATGAAGGTGGACGTTTTAATTGGATAATAGACCCTGTTACAGGACATTTAAAATGGGAGGTAACATGATGAATGATGCAGGCAAAGTATTGCTTAAACCGAAAGGAAGGTATGATTCTTTAACTACATATGAAATTCTTGATTGTGTAACCTATAATGGTAATGCATATGTAGCAAAAAAAACGACCGTAGGAAATCTACCAACCGAAGATGGGGAATATTGGTGCATATTAATTGAAAATGTTGAGATAACGCCAACTTTTACCATAGCACAAAATCTCGAAGAATTAAAAAGTGGCGAGCAATATCAGATAACATTTGGGAAGATAGCAAAAGCAGTTAAAGATTATATCTTACACAAAGTAGTAAAAGCGACAAATACACAGTTAGGTCACGTTAAAGTGACCAATTCAGCGGCGGTAACGGATAGCACCGGACTAGCCCTTGCAGCTACAGAAAAAAATGCATCAATTGAAGGGACACTGGCGAATCTGATTAGCCAACAAAATAGCAATTTATCTTTTAATAATTTTCCAGGTGGAACTATATTAGAATATTATCAAAAAAATCCTAAAATAAGGGGATGTTTTTGCATAAGACCCAATATTCCAACTGATCTGCCTGCTATTTTTTCTGAAACAGAAGGCTATTTGCAATTTTTTAGAGATACTATTGGACAAAGGGTATTAGTTGCGTATTGGAATTATGGTAGTTACAACATAATTATGAGAGGATTCTATGCTAATAGATGGCTTCATGATTGGAAAATGATATCGACAAATAACATTACGAATTAGCTATACCAAGTAATATTGTCTTTATCTGAAACAAAGCAAAAACCAGTATAAAGTTTTCCGCTTCTACCAATATATAGTATTCTTTTTTGAGTTACATCTACACAGGGCAATATTATGCCACTTCCATAATTTTCTGGAAAGCATTTTTCTCCTGTCCAATTAGAAAAGAAAACAACAGCATTCCAACCACTGTTTGTAATAATAATGTCTTTCCAAGGTACAGCTCCAATTTTTGTTAACCCAGTAGCATTTATATTCGCTAAATTGCTATTTGATGGACAAACCTGTAACCCATAAATATTTTAAACCAAAAGAAAGGAATTGAAAAATGAATGAAATAATCACAGTCTGCAGTAAAAAATATACTGCTACAAATGTAATCACAGGACTCAACACAATATCGTTTACCCTGTCTGACCTGACAGCAGATGAAGTGGAAACAGTATTTAAAAGTGTAGAGTCCTTGACAGTCAGCGATGATCAGAACAATGTATATGGAGAATACCCCAATGTAGTCTATAAGTCAGTGACAAAGGATGCAGATGGGAATGTTTCAGTATCGATGAGCATCTTAGCTCAGGAGCAGGTGCAGATTAAGGAGCTTCAGACATCTCAGGCAGAGCAGGATGAGGCCATAGCAGAGCTGTTATATGGAGGGTGTGAGGAATGATGAGTAATGCTGTTAAAAATATCATGCTGCGTGCGATCAGCAAACGTCTGGCAGCAGGCGAGACGTTGGAGGATATTATTGAAAGCTATCCAAAACTGACCAAAGAGGATATTGAGGAGATTAAAAAAGAATTATAAAGGAGAGGAACAATGGGGATTGTGGAAAGAATAATATATACATTAGCTAATAATATGATGATCCAGCTTGTCATAATAGCTATCGTGATGGATACAATATTTGGTATTATTCGGGCTGTAAAAGAACATGGATTCAATAGCTGCTTTGGAATTGACGGAGCAATCCGAAAGATATCCATGGTAGTATCAATAGTCTTATTAGGTGTTGTTGATGCGCTTATACATATCAATCTGATTGGATTTCTTCCAATTGGGGTAAAGGAGTGGATATCTGCTAATTTGGGTATTGGTGTTATAGGTATTGCTGAGTTTTTCTGTGTACTATATCTAATTTATGAGATTGTAAGTATTCTAAAAAATATGGTTTTGTGTGGATTACCAGTCAAGTCTGTATGGCTGAAAGTGAGGAATATTTTACAGAAATATACGAATGAGCTTCCAGACAGCGATGAATTGATTTCAGAGGAAAAAGTCCATGAAAATAAATAAAGATATAGTTACAAAAGGGACTGATATAAGCAAATGGCAAGGAATTGTTGACTTTGTTAAGATGAAACAGGAAGGAATTGTGTTTGTGATCATTCGTGCTGGATATGGGGAAACACAGGACAAGATGTTTGATACCTACATAAATAATGCACTCGGGGCAGGAATTTCAGTAGGGGTGTATTGGTTTATTTATGCAAAAGATAAAACAGATATCATAAAAAATGCACATAAGTTTCATCAAGTAATCGAAACATATAAAGATAAAATCACTTGTGGAGCATGGGCAGACTGGGAATATGCCAGTGATAAAAGGGCAGGAAATTTGACAAAACAGCAAAGGTCAAATATGGTAAATGAGTTTTGTCAGATACTTTCTGAATATGGGTATGAGATAGGCATATATGCAAATCAAGATTATATACAAAATAAGTTTAAAGCAGAGCTAATTTCTCAATATCCATTGTGGTATGCAAGATATAATAAAACTATGGGTACAGTAGCATATAAAGGCAAGAATAGGTATCCTTATATCTGGCAATACAGTGACAAAGGTACTGGCAGCAATTATGGAGTCAGTTCACAATTCATTGACCTTGATTATGCTTATTTTGAGATATCAGATAAAAACGCTAACAATAAAAACGAAGCAGTTAGTATAGATATCAATCCGTATTTAGAACCGACAACTAATATAAGGAGAGGAACAAGAGGAGAAGGTGCAAAATGGGTGCAGTGGTGCCTGTGGCGGTTTGGTTTACTGGACAAAGCTGGAATTGATGGTGTTATTGGTTCACATTCTGAATCTGCAATAAAGGTGGCGCAGGCGAGGCTGGGAATAGGAGTAGACGGGATTGTAGGGAATATTACTCGAAACACTTTTAAGGGCGTGTTAGTTAAATTAATTTAAAAATATTCTGAATGGAATCCAGAAGGTGGTTTTGAACAGTGGCTTGAGGAAAATATAAAAAATAAGATTATATATTAGGTATAACATAAGATATCAATTCATGAAGAAAAATTTGTCATAAAATTTGTCATGATATTAAAAGAATACAGTAATTATAAGAAATAAGAGGATTTTATTAACAGGTTCAAGTCCTGTTATCCGCAGTAA
>CAJUAE010000053.1 GCA_910583965.1 uncultured Lachnospiraceae bacterium | reverse complement strand
TTGGTTTGTTTAGTCCCAATTCTCGTTTCAGTCCCTTTACAGACTGGGCACAGGTTGCAAAGTTCCTTCCGACGGAATTGAGCAGTTCGAGATCCTCTTGGTCATCAAGATGGAAGTCTCCGCTCCTGATTTTATCCCACAGCTCTTTTGCATCTGGTGCACACAACAGGGCTGCATTAAGACCAGTTGCACCCATCTTTAGGATTGTCAGTGCCTTGACTGTTTTCTTTACACCATCGGATACCTTATCAATCTTATTAAGGGTATGAAGAACGAGTCCACCGCCTGGGCAAAACATTCCTGCCACACTTGACAGTGCACCATAATAATCCCCTCTTAACAAGGATATCCCTGCATTGATTGCACCGCATACTGGAGTGAATGCTGGGAACAATCCAATCAAATCAATACCAGTCTGCACAACGTCCATAACGGTATCCATAAAGCTTTTCTGGCTCTCTGATACCACTTCATAATCACTGGAACGCTTTAATCCCAATGCCCAGAAATCTGGCCCTTGGAATACTACTGTTTCTCCTGAAAATCGTACAGAGGACTTTTGTGTCTGTAAAATGCAGGACTCTAAGCCAATAATCATTACTTGGTGTTCATCAATCTTCTCGAATTTCACTACTGGTTCTGGTGGTGCCTCTTGGTCTCCTCCTGGTGACAGCATAGAACCGATTGTTGATACGATCTGAAATGGAGAGGTAATCTCACCCACAAATCCTTCCCACATATGGGAGGCTAGATTTTTGGTTAAGTCCCATCCTGCATTGTAGGAAGTGTTTCCACCATCTGCCGCATACTTTGCCGCCCCTGCTGACTGGTCTTTGTCAAACTGCTCCATCTTTGTCTTTCGTTCACTGTCAAACCACTCTGTTAAGTTCTCCTTTACGGTCTCCAAATCATTGGATTGAAGCAAAATATTGTTTTCTGCTCGTATGGTAATCTCTTTTGAAGATGCAATATCCACTCCATCTGTGTCAGAAAAGGTAATCTTTACCCGCTCTCCTCCTTCTCCGTCCATCTCTTTTCTATTGGCAGTCATCTCAATTCCATCTGGTTTCTGGCGTATCATACAGTTGTTGGCTGTCAATACCTTCTCCTCTGGCTTCCCAAAATCTGGGCTGTCTGTATTGACATGACGACTTCCCATACATACCACTGCACCATCTGTCTCATAATAACAGTATACAGTATCCCCTATATCTGGCATACAATAAAAGTCATTGCTAAATACACTACAGTATGGTATCCAGCGTACCCCGCCTGCAGTGCCATCGCTAAATGCTACCTGTACTTCTGTCCCTGCTACATCAAGAACGGTTCCACTCACTACACTGGATACAGACTGTTTGCCTCCTCCACCTGCACTCTTAGGATTTCCAGAGCCTAAACTTCCACCAGTTGCTACTTTTCCTGCAGTGTTTGGTGATGGTGGATAAGCTCCGTCTTGATAGGCAGCCGTAACAGCATTGACTAGTAATCCTCCCTGTGCAGTGATTTCACTTTTTACAAGAATCTGTGGACTTACTCCTCCACTAATTGCATGACCAACACCCAATGTTAACAGCGCAGTCTGACAGCCTTGTTGTAGAAATTCATATGCAGATGCTCCTGGTGCTGTATTGTTCTTTGCACACCAAAAAGCATGAATATCTTTTGACAGTGTTGGCAGTTCTCCCATACTTAACGTTCCTTGAGAAAATGGCACTGTACCAATACTAATTCGTTTTCCTTTTGATTTGCTGTCCACAAACACTGTATAGCCAAACTGATTGGCAATCCTACGAACAAATGCCCAGTCTGTCTCCCCTTCTTGTGAGAGCATAATTGGAATTGCAATGTCCTTCTGTAAATCAATCGCATAGCCATAAGAACCAAGTACCCTGTCCACCACTTCCCTTAAATGTTTGGAAGGATTTTGAAAGGTACGATTTTCTGCCTTAATATCTGACTGATAGGAAAAACTCTTTGCAGTGATACCAATCTCCATATATTGATTGAGACTGTATAGAGATAGTTCAGTACAGATACCAGCATAGATACAGCCTCCTTCTGGGGTATACACTGTAATTGGTGAATCTGTATAACGCAGTACCTCTGTCTTAGTAAGCTGTTTTTTGGAGATTAACCGCAGGTTCATAACACTATGACAATTCGCAGTCTCTAAAATATGTAGTTCCTTAACTGCCACATAGGGCAGTGGAAAATCAATTAGAATCCTATTTAATTCTAAATATTCTTGGTCTGGCATAAAACGTCCTCCTTTCTTGTATCTCACTACCTATAGCAGTAGGAGTTCTTCAACATCTGATATAATGAGTTCAAATGATATCCTTGTTAAACTTTGGTTAAAAACGTATTGATTTCATAATTAACAGGGATATTAAAGAAATAGGAATAGGGGTTTACTTAGAAGTTGAAAAGGGGTGGTTAAACTATAAGACCACCCTAATAAAAGAAAATAAATATTTAACGATAACTAATTATGGCAGAAACTCCTTCAAAAAAGAATTTCTGCCAAATATAAATTCAAACTAATTTATATTATCAATTATAATATACTCACAAGTACTAATTCCTTCATTTTCATTGGGGGTATCTGGGGTTGTAGAAGTCGGTGGAAGAACAACCGAAACCAAACATAAAGTTAAAAGCGCTGCAATAAACTGTTTCATAGATTAAAATCCTCCTTAAGTATTAATATAATCATATTATTAATATAACAATATATTACTACATTTGATTATGACGTTTTGTGAAAAAATTTTTTTCTTACAACGTCATAATTTTTTTTGTGTGATGATGTTATGATTGTAAACATAAATTTCGACAAAAATTTCTAAAATTTTACAATGATTCAGGTTGTTAATAAGACAAGGGAGGACCTAAGAGAGTGAGGAAAAAATTTTCTCTAGTGCAATTTCTGATTGTGGTCTGTATTTTTCTGTTAGCTGTCAAAGTTCCCTGTTTCGTATACGCGGAAAGCACAAAAGAAAAAGCAGTAGTATTTCTGCTTGATGTGAGTGGTAGTATGAAAAACAACGATCCAAATCGCTATGCGATTGATGGTATTGCGCAGTTCATCTATACACTCCCTTCTAACTTTGAAATCGGATTTGTAGCATATAATGCAGAAGTATGTGCGAAGCAAACACTTTTGAAAAATGCATACAGAAATGAAATTATGAAAGTGGCGGAAACTGTACAATATACAGGTTACAGCAATGCAGGAGATGGGATGATGCAAGCTGTGGAAATGCTCATGGATAGTTCTGCGACAGAAAAAGATATTGTTTTGTTATCCGATGGAGAATGTTTGATGCAAGACGAGGATGCAACAAAAATTGCATATACGGCATATCAGTCCGCAACTGTACAAGCTGTACAATCTGGGATTCGGATTCATGTTATTGGACTTGGAGAGGAAATGGAAGATATAGAAAATTCTATTTTTCAGGCAGCAGCAAAAACCAATGGAGGAGTATATCATTCGCCACAGGCATTGGACATTCAACATTCAATTGATTCTATTTTGCAGCAACAGTTTCATATCAAACAAATGACAGCGGCTGTGATTGATGCAGGAGAAGATGCTGTTAAGATGGGGATTGACATTCCGTTTGCACATGCAAGTACAGTTCGCGTATTGCTGACAAGTAACTCACCAATACAGGATTTAACAACGAATATAAATGCGGAGGGAGTCAAGCAAGTCAATGGAGAACGTTACTCTTTAATTGAGATTGAGAATCCCAAAGAAGAAAAAATGGAGCTGGGTTTTCGTGGGACACCAGGAAACCAGATACGAATTATACAAATACCAGAATATTGGGTAACACCAAAAGTATCCATCTCATATCAAGATCGCGTGCCAGATGTTCCTGATGCTTCAGTGTATGATAGAGAAGCAACGATAGTGTATACTTTTTATGATATGGAGAATAACGATATTCAGCTATGGAGAGAAAATTATTTTGCACACAGCAAATTATCGATAGGAAATGCAGACAATTTTCAAGAAGGAACGCTAATGGATGGGCAATTACAGATGTATGAGACAGTAACGACGCATTGTGAAAAAGAAGTATCGTTTGATTATGCAGCGTTTCCAGCAAATATATTGGGAAGCGATACTGTAAAAGTAGTTTTAGAAGAACCACCAGCACTTCCAATAGAGGAACCAGATAAATTTCCAAGTGTGATGTATGTGATTTTGTTTTTCATAATTGTGTTGGTGATTGTGACAATTATAGTGATTGTTTTGATGAAAACCAAGCGACCTACAGTGATACCCGATGACGATGGACGTCCAGAGCCGGGAAAATCTAGTTATGTAGGACGTCTAAACATTTATATTACAAGGACGGCATCAGGATATGACATTAGCCCACTATCTTATGATTTATTTCGATTGCCATCTACCCGAGTGATTTCTATGGCCGAAATACTTGAAAGCTGTGGTTTAAAGGAAACATTTGCAGGCGCTGGGCATATTTTTATCAGTTCAGGGCAGGGGCGAAGTGTTATTTTAACAAACCAGTCAGATTGCTGCATTATGAAAAGTGGAGAAATCCTCATGAAAAAGAAAAGCTATCAGCTTTTTGCCGGAGCAAAAGTCGATATCGCATTTGAAGATGAAATAAGTGAACTGACTTTTCAGTATAGAGAGCTGAAACCATCAGAAATGTATTAATTTATAGTAAATGAAAAATAAAGTAAACATAAGGAGCGAGAAAAAATGGAGATAATCAATCAAACAAATCGTACACTGCTTCTGGATATGATTAATCCAGATAAGCTGGATCTGTTGACACTGGTTGGAGATGTCAAAGGACTTGACAGTCTAAGTGATGATCAGATACGGGAAATCAATCAATATCTGGAATGTCACAGTTATGAAGAAATGGAACGAAAGTTCGAGCCTACAGTGTGGTCATTTTTTGACGCAAATTCGCAGTCTGTTCGATACACACTGGAACGGCCAGAGAATATTCCGGCGTCTATGTTGACTGCTATCAACCTGAATGATTATGACAGCTTTTTTAAGACAATTTTAACGGTGATGGATTCAAGAAAAGCACAAGGATTGCTGAATGTTGAGTTTCACTTTGAACAGTTGTTGGAAATGATATCTCCCAAAAAAGTAATGGAGGATATTAAATTAGTCCGCAAGGAAATTCAGTTTAATTACAAAAAATATGCTGCGTTGGAAGAAGGAGATCCGGCGAAACTTGATTTGGGGGATAAGCTAAACTTGCTGTTTGAGGATGCAAGTAAAAATTATAACAATATTATGGCAATGCTTCCACTTGCAATTGAAGATATTAAGACACGCCTTTTGCTTGGAAATGGCGGACAGGAAAACAATGGCAAGGGAGTTGTAGCCGGTGTCCTGACAATGGGAGACAATGGAGAATTAAAAATCTTAGAGGCACCAAAAGAAGAATCCACTAGTTTGGCAGTGGTTGATGATGAGGTAACAGCAGGTCTTGTTGAAGTTTTGGCAGATGACTATCAATCAGTAAATGAAACGCCAAATGATTATGTACAGAATCTTGTAGTACGGACATTTTGCCCGCTGACTGCAACAACACCAACAGAAATTGATGTTCAAACAGAAGTGGCAAATTATAATTCTTATTTGGAATTTTATCGTACTTCCAAGGATAATTTTATTAAGGTTGTTAAACCTTTAGTAGAAAAATTGTTGGGGATTCGGATGTTCTTTGACCAGTATAAAAGTAAGACAAAGGGCATGATGCCTACACTTGTGATTGCAAATATTTCACCAGAGATTTTGGCAAAAAGCCCTAACATACCAAGACTGATTACATATTTGAATACGACAAACAGTAAAAATAATTTCAACGATACCATATGGTATGCGATTTATCCCAATGTATCATGGAGCCAGAATGTGACAAATAAAATTCACAGAGAACGCTTTCAGGGAAATGTCAAGAAGGCTGGGACAGACGTATATAGCATGGAGGCGTTAAGTACCCTTTTGAATGTTTTTAAAGATTATCGGGTGGAGACATTTTTTTCTTTTGAAAATAGGGAAGAAACAACATTTAATGCTGTGGCAGCAGAAGGTATTGAAAAAATGATGGACCGTTGTTCCCCATTGATGGGAAAGCCATACAGTGAATTTGCAATTCCTGTGTTGCCTAATTTTACAGTGCTACCTAAAAATAAGTCAGGAGTGGTGTTAGACAGCAAGATGCATATCACAGACGACAACGGAGTAGAGCTTTCAGAGGCAAAAGAGGATGTTATAAGACTTTGGATAGAAGGGGTCTATATTGGCGGTGCTTATGTTGCGGCTGGATTTAGAGCAGCATGTCAGTGCCCAGAGTATTTGAAAAATCATTTCAGCATGACAAAGGTAAGAACTGATTTGGAATTGCCAGGTGTCAGGTTTGATATCGAGGCAGGAAATCATTCACTGATGGCATATACCACAATGCCCAAGGAGATAACAGGATTTACCAACACAATCAAAACACAAATTAATCAGAAGAATTTTGGATGGGTATTTGCTTCAGAGAATGCATCCCAAGATGGGATGGCTATTACAAATATAACGGTTTATAAGGCGAGAAATCTTTTGTATGATACAGAGCACTCTACTTATGAGCCGGTATATAAAACGCAGGTTACTACTTATATTGAGCGAATTTTGAGGTATGTGACAGGAGATTTCAAAGAGGATAATATTCGCGATTTCTTCTCGAACAATCCTAAGAGCCAAAAGAGCAAGTGGCTTGCAAAACAGGACTGTATCAATGCAATCATTACAGAGGGAGACAGCTTGGATTATAGCATCAATGACATGAATGGCATTTGTGAGTTGACTCTTTCCTTTAATGGCAGTCCAAGGAATTTGGAAGTACAGATTAATCGTATTTCCGGTATATAAGATAAGGAGGTAGATTTATGGGTTTCAGGGTAACAATTGACGGGGCAGGTCCAGTCAACCTATCAGAACAGTGCGTGACAAGCGTAGAATTTTTTTCGGAAATTCCCAAGGATTCCAACGCAAGAGCGACAGATAACGGTACCGCGTTAAAAATACGTGGAAAGATGCTGTTTTCGTTGGGCGCAGAGGCAGAAGACGGAACAATCAACATGGCAAAATGGAGCGTAGTACCCAGTGAAAGCGCGGATGCATACAGAAACGTAAAAGTAGATGTAGTAGCTGCGAACCAGGTAGTACGTGAGTATACATTGCCAAATGCGTTTGTCATGGAGTATGAGGAATCACTTGATGATGAGACAGGTGTGGGAGAATTTTATCTACATGTAAAGCAGAAGAAAGATTTGACCAAACTGACCAGTATCGAAGGTGGATTTAGTGAATAAGGAGGTGACTACGTATGTCATTACGTGTAACAGTGAATGGAGCAAATAGTTTTGAGGTTGCTAAGGATTGCGTACAGAAAATCAAATTCCGCACAGATATTCCTTTAGATTCTAATGCAAGGACAAAGGACGTAGGAAGTACTCTGGAGATTACGGGAAAGATTTTAGTGGCTACAGATGGTGATCCATTTGACAGCACTAGACAGTTAGCATTATGGTCTGTTGTTCCAGCAGAGGATGCAGCTGCTTACAGACAGGTAGAAGTTGAAATTATCAACGCTGGTGTTGTAGAGAGAAAGTACAGTTTCCCGCGTGCATTTGTGGTTGATTATAAAGAAGACTTTTCTAATAGTGATGGTATTGGTCAATTCACAATAATTATTAAGCAGAAAAAGGACAAACTGGATACGATTGCAATCGAAGGCGGTTATATTGGTGCTTAAGCGTTAATAGGGCACAAGGAAAGGCACATCGCAAGGAAGATGTGCCTTTCCTTAAAAATTTAGAAAGTGATTTATGATTGTCCAAAGTATTTTCTTTTCAAAGGCATTTTTAATGTTTTCTCTCGAAAGTATTTTGGATAGGCATAAATAGAAGGGCGGTGAAAAAATGACAGATTGGTACAAAGTTTTGCAGATTTCCAGACAGGCATCGGATAAGGAAATTAAAGCAGCATATCGAAAATTAGCAAAAAAGTATCACCCAGATGCGCATCCTGGCGATAAGAAGTGTGAGGCATATTTTAAAGAAATAACAGAAGCATATACCATACTGTCAGACGCAAAGAAGCGCAAGAAGTTTGATGAAGAACTTGATGGTCTGAAACACACAACAGACTACCAAACAAAGGCAAAACGTCAAAATAAGACTCAGACAGAAGCAACAGGAACCATTGACTTTCAGAATATATCTCGCAACTTTGAACGATTTTTTGGATTTGATCCAAAGACAAAAGAAGTTGTGAATGAGGAGAAACTAAATCCTAATTTAAAAGCAGGAAATCCATTGGATACGACAAAGATTTTTGAAGCTTTTATGGGAAATATAAAGAGGTAAAGAATTGTCATGGAAAAAAAGATAAGCTGTGTGGCAGCTCTGATTTGTATGATGATTGCTGGAATTGTTCTTTGGCGTATGGGATTGCGTGCAGGGTGGTTTTGGATAGGGTGTGCCGTACTAGTCGGAATGTTGCATATTATATTTTTATTCTCATCAAAGCAAAAAGAGGATAAAAAATATTTTATACCTCAAAGAACGCCCACAGAGTTGGTGCTGCTCAATGAAGAAGATGGGCGTATTGCGTCTTGGTATATTTATGGTAAGAATGGAATTGTGATTGGACGTGATGTCGGAGAAAATCAAGTAACAGTCAACCTTGATCACACAGAATATGCCAGCATGATTGATGTGGAGCATGCAGTGCTTAATTATGCGAAGGATGCATGGTATGTAGAAGATATTTCCTCAAAAAATGGGGTTAGTGTACGGAAAAGTGATGGGAGAAAATACAAGATTGCATATGGCAAGCCCTGTAAACTTGAGCAGGGAGATATTATATTTATTGGTTTGGCAAGACTTCAGATTCAGTGATATTGCAAAATTTTATATGTACTAGGAGGAAACTATGGGAGAGTCAAATTTAATCCGCTGTCAAAACGGGCATATGTTCAGTAAAAAAAGATATGGAACAGTATGTCCTTATTGTAATATAGAAACAGAAACAGCCGAAAAGAAAGAAACCGAAAAGTCGGAAGTTGATGTTGAGGAGGCGCTATTTAAAGAGGATATTAAGCCAATCTGTGGTTGGATTGTATGCATATCTGGTCCAAGACAAGGAAAAGATTACAAGATTGTATCTGGTAAAAATTTTGTTGGTAGAGCAGATGATATGGATATTCAAATTCTTGGTGATAATGAGATTTCGCGCCGTAATCATGCTGTAATTGTGTTTGATCCAAAGAAGAAAGAGACAGTGCTGCTGCCAGGGGATTCCAATGGTTTAGTTTATTTGAATGAGAATGCGGTATATGTACCGATGACTTTAAATCCTTATGATAAGATTGAACTAGGAAAATCTGTATTTGTGTTTATACCATTTTGTGGAAATAACTTTATGTGGGAGATAGTGTGAGAAGTACTTCTAACTGCCTGTGGCAGTTTCCACTCACAGCAAAGGCTGTTTCGTGGAGAAGTACTAAGTCTCACACAGGAAAAACGCAAAGGACAGCGTTTTTCATATCTATTTGAGCCGCCAAAAGGCGGCATGGGGGATAAAATGGATAACTGGTTGATGGTGGCATGGCTGCTGGCTGCATGTGTCTTAATATTGGATACAATAATATTATATATTCGATATTCTCCAAAGAGAAAAAGAGCGCTTAACATAGGCAGAAGTATGACAATTGGAGGACGTGAAGTACAAGAAGATCAGACTGGTGTAGTGGAAACGAAAGCCGGTCTAATGGCTGTGTTGGCAGATGGTGCAGGAAAAGCCTATGGAGGGCGTATTGCCAGTCGGATTGCTATAGATACCTGCACAGAAATTTTTGAGGATTATAATGCGTTCAATAATCCACAGTATTTTTTCAGAAAAGCATTTCATTGTGCCAATAAAGAAATCCTAAAGGCATTGGGAGATGACAGTCGGGGTGCTGCCAGCTTGGGGTGTGTGATGATCCGAGCTGGATTTCTTTATTATGCTGTTGTGGGGAATGTAAAAATATGTGTCTATCGAGAGGGAAGTCTTGTGCCAGTTTCTACAGGACATACGATTGCTGTGTTGGCAGAGCAACGGTTTCATGAAGGGATCATTTCAAGAGAAGATGCATTGCAGCTTTTAGAGAATAATAGATTATATAATTATCTAGGACAAGATGGCTTTAAAGATATAGAATTATTTGACGCGCCAGTTAGAATGAAGCAAAATGATATTGTTGTTCTGATGAGCGATGGGGTCTATGATTTACTAGGAACAAGAGAAATAGAAGCTGTGCTAGCCGAAACGGTAGATTGTCAGCAAAAGGCTTATGAGATTATAGAGCTTGTAAATAAGAATCCTAAGGAAGATAAAGATAATGCCAGCATTGTCCTGCTGGAAATAGGAAACGAGGTTAAAGCATATGAGAAAGCAGAATTCAGAATTTAGGACAGCTTTTACTTCGGAAGCAGATTGTGACCTGAAAAATACAGATTATTTTGGATTTGTAGAATTAGATGACTATGCCTGCTATGTCGTTGCAGATGGGATTGATGACCAGTTGGATGCGCTGAGCGCTAAACTTGCGGTGGCAGCGGCAATCAATGCGTTTTCGGAAGCGCCTTCTATGAAAAAGCGCACAATGAAAGTTTGTCTAAAAGCTGCAAACAACGCCTTAATCAAAGAGACGAGAACCAAAAAAAAATTAAAAGCTTCTGTTATGATCGTGATAACAGACTATATGAAATTCCGGTATGGACAGGCGGGAAATGTTCGTTTGCGGTTATATCGCAATGGTTTTTTGAAGTATCAGTCAACAGATCAGTCTCTTACTTTGGATATGGTAAAAGAGGATCAAGTAGAACCTGATAAGATTGCCATTCATGAAGAAAGAAATAATTTGTATAGTTATTTGGGGCAAGAAAAAGAGTTTCATCCATATATCTCCAAGAAAATAAAATTGGCAGCCACAGACGCAATTGCGATGTATACGCGCGGAATCTGGGAAAATATAGATGATGGAGAACTTAATGATGTCTATGCGGATGCAACCAATGAGCCACAAGAATTGGTTGACAATGTAGAAGAAATGCTTTTATCTAGGCAGCCGCAGGATTTAGGAAAATATACATTTGCTACATTATTTGTGAACAAAGTATTTGCGGATCCCAACAAAAAGCGTAGGATTCGTAAAATCATTATGGCTGTTGTAATTGTGTTGATTATAGTGATTATTGTTGTTATCATAATAATGATGATACACAACAAACGTATCAGAAAAAGAGAACAGATGGAACAAGGGTATCTAAACACGATTGAATATATTCAGATAGATAACTATACAAGAGCACAGGAATGCTGTGAAGATGCCATTCAGCTTGCGGAATCTCTTAGAGATCGTACTATGCAAAAAAACTTAGAAAATTATAGGAAATTAATAGAATCTGTATTGGCAGCGCAGGAACATATGGATGGGCAGCGATTTGTAGAAGCACAAAGAACATACAGAGAAGCTGCTACACGTTCTATCTATGTAGACAGTATAGGACTTGATTATATCAATGAAAGACTGGCACTGACAGCAGATTACATAACAGTGTATGACTTAATTAATTTGGGTGATATCTTGGCGCAAAATCTTCAGTATGATAAGGCGGAGGAAAAATATCTGGAAGCAAAGTCTGTCGCTGGGAAGATTTATTTTGATGCCGGAAGGAAATCTGCTCTTGAGGCACTTGAAAAGCTCTATGAAGATCAGAAGGCAGAGAAAGAAGCAGAAGAAGCAGACAGAAAAGAGCAGATGGCGCAGCAGGAGTCTGGTGCAAATTATATGACACAAGGGGATGTGGCATTTACGCAAGGGGATTATGACAGTGCAAAAATATATTATTTATCTGCACAACAGCTCTTTAAGGAAATGGAGGATCAGACACAACAGCAGGCTGTGGAAGAAAAGTTGCAGATAACAGAAGACAAATTAGCTGAAAGGGAATTACTTAAAGAAGAAGCACAAAGTTATTTACAGGATGCAGAAACAGCAGAAGAATCAGGAGAATATATCTCAGCCAAGAAATATTATCTTCTGGCAAAGGATGCCTATGCTTCTATGAAAATGGATGATAAAGTGGAAGAAATTACACGAAAGATGGAGCGAATGGATATTAAGGCGGAGGAACAAGAAACAAAACTTTCAGAGGAAGACACAGAGGAGGAAACTACGCCAGAACAGGACACAACAGTAGAAGACATGCCACAAGATAACAGCACAGAGATGGCAGAGGAGCAAAGCCCAGGAATGATATTTGAATAGTGAAGAAAGGTTTATTAAAAAATCTTAAAAACTAAAGAAGAGGATGTGAAAATGGCAGATATTATTAATGGTAGATATGCATTAGCAGACCCAAACAGCGGGGTAACTGTTTTTAGTTTGGAAGGCGGAGAAATTAATATGTTTGGAAGCTATACACAAATTAAGACAACACAAAGAGAAAGTTATCCTGATATTCATGATGAGCCAGTTGCGTTAAAGATTGAAAAAAAAGCCAAACTATTTAAGTACATTTGTATATGGTTTTATTGGTACAGCAGTATCAGCATGTCTTGCAGCGGTTGCAATATCAATAGTTGTATCAGCAACTGTCTTAACAGGAGGGGCGGCATTAGCAGCTTGTGTTTTTTTGGGAGCTTCTCTAGGAGCATTAGTAGCTACAGAAGGAATGGTAGAAAGTGATTTAAGGACAGGAAATAACAGAAATCCAATAGAATTTGTAACTGGTTTGACGGGAGGGGTATTTATTGGATTTGCGGCAGGAGCTGCAGTATATGGGGTAATAGCAGCGGCGCCAGCATTGGCAGCAGGAGTGGGTCAAAAAGCTGTTATGTTTTTGGGAGAAACAGGTTTTACCACAAAAGTAGTTCCTGAAATAATAAAAGCAAGCGCTGGGGTAATTGCCGCAGCAGAAACAACGTTTTCTATAAATGATGCATATACATGTGGTTCAGGATATAATCCATTATTAGATGTGGTATTTGATGATAATGTTGAAGCGTATGAAACAATAGAATTTTGTGTGGATATGCTTGCATTAGGGTATGTTCAAGCAGCAGAAACATATGGTAAAACTCCTTCAGATCAAGGAGTATATATAGAGAACGAAAATAATTTACATGATTATGATGATGGACAATTGGATGATATTATAGATATGCAAACTCAAGAAAATAATAAAACGGTATTTAAATACAAGCATGATCCATTACAGAATCCTAAAGTTTTAAAGGATGCTATTGAAGATCCTAATGCCGTGTATGGATTTCGCCCTAAAAAGGATGGCAGTTTGGCGCAATTTGCTGATCAAAATTGGGAAGATCCAATAGCAGTAGAAGGGTATAGGCAGGATCGAATAGCATATCATAAAGGAAATCCTGCAATGGATGCATGTACAGGATTATATGATGAATATTTTGATACTTATTAAGAGGAAATTGTTACAATGTGGGATATATTAAATAAAGAAAGTTATCTTATATATATAAACAGAGATATTGATTTAAAAATAAAGATTTATGAGATTAGTAAAAAAGATGAAATATATATGAATTATAAGGGATTTAATTTAACAATACCAATGTTGGTGTGGGAGTTTGGAGAAGATTTAAGCTTAGCATCAATAGAAGATGTTCGCATTGAGGGAGAGGATCGATTTGACAAACACTTTGTTATTAATAGAAAAGACAGAGATCGATTTTTGGATGAGATATACTTCTTTTTAGTTGATAATAATATGGATTCGGTGTTGCAAGAAAGATATCGTGTAAATTGGGAGTGATAATATAGAAGTGTACAAAAATGAATTTATTGGCAGAGAGCAAACATTATATTGTATATAGTGAATATGAAACTGTAATATTACAAATAAAAGAATCTCAAAGAAAAATTCAAATTGGGGATTTTTATGGCGATCCCCAAATGGCAGTTATTTCAGAAGACGAGACATTTTGTGTTATGTGTGGTTGTGGAGTGATTCTATATTATTTAAGAGAACCATTTAAAGAATATGAATATCACATACAAACAGAACAGTGGAAAGAATGGGGACGAAATGAGAAAGAAATATGGATTGAAAGTATTGAATGTATTCACAATAAAACAGTGGAATTCGTGACAGAATATGGTCAAAATATTATAATTAACGTAGGCGATGATAAAATAAAGGAGAGAGAAATATTTTAGAAAAATGTTTCATGATTGGTTAAAGCTATTAGCAAATTTATCCGCGAATAATTATTGTACAAAAGATTTTATTTGTCCTGAATGTGGTAAAAAAAGTATTGATTATAGATATGTTGGAGATGTCTCAACACGTATTGGATACTTGCCTATCTGGTGCAAAAATTGTAATAAAGGAATACAAATTAGTAGAGTAGAAATTCCACAGGAAGTTAAGATGATAGAATTTGGTGATTTAGATAGTATAGAAAATACAATACCAAATTTTAAACATGTTATGGATTAGGGATAGACTTTAAAAGCCTATAAAAGAAATAACGGAGGAGACAAATGGCGTATGGACAAGATTTTGATATGAAGGAATATATCAGAAAACGAATGTTAGAAATTACCAATTTAAAAGACCGTGAATTATTTAAGGAGACAACAGGGAATATTCTATCTGCAATATATGATTACAATCAGCAGGCATATAAGAGACTTGAACAAAATATTTTGGCAGAGTGCAATCCAGAGCAAAATAGCTATGCAATATATATCTCTATCACAGATCAGCAGCATTATGATGAGACAGATCATTTTTTGTATCCTATGCGTCCTGAGGATACAAAAAAAACAGTGATAACTTGTGAGGATATCAATAGTGCACTTTCGGAAGAACAAGATTTGAAATTGTATACAGTTTATATGAAAGGAACTGCGACACAGGTTCGTCGATTATTTCACCAAGAAGGAAGAATTTTTAACGGAATTATCAAGACGACAAAAAGAGAATATAGGGCATCTTTTCTATTAAAACAAAATACAGATTATGTACAGATGATACAGGAGCTATATGCAGTGTTTGGAGTAAACTTCCAGCCGTGGTTTACTGTGAATACTGCTTATTTGTCTAAACTTGCAGATGTTTATCTATGTGCATCAGAGAAGATAAAAGACGGCGAACAGATTGAAAAAATACAGATTGATTTTGAAGAATATACGAATCAAGTAAAATATGATATGATTCCACTCTGGAATCTATGGCCTTTGACAGAAAAAACAAGTACATATCCAAATCCCTGCGTAGATAAGATGAACTATGAACATCTGTTTTTTGCACAGCGCCTAAAACCAGACTGCGGATACTTGGTACGAGATACAGAAACAGAGATTACGAATATTCGTCGCATTCATGGAGATTTGTATATTACCTGCCCAATTGAAAAGCCCTGTGAATGGCATTTGTATGAGGTGCATCAGGCCACAGGTAAGGAAATATACCAGTATCCAATGCTTTCTAATCAATATAAAGAAAGTTTTTCGGGAAGTATCACTGAAATGTTTCGCAGAAGTATTAAGACCAAGGCGGAAATGGGAAGGCTAATAGAAGCGTTTGACTATGAAAAATATGTGACTTTTTCTGGGTTTCGACTTTGTTCTGAGATTCCTACAGTATGCAAAGATGCCAATTACAATATGGATTCTTTTTTGACAGATGAGTTGCGAACAGGAGATGGAGGACGTATATTAGTAGTCCAATTTACAGTAAAAGATCCTTCTGAATATCTCAACGAGGATATTATGAGTTTTTTGGTAACACAAGTACAACGAATTTTTCCTGATTACCATTGTGTAGGTGAAATTATATAATAATAATTTATGCAAGTAATCAAATTTGCATGTGGATAAGGAAGGGGAATTGAGACATGAATTTTATGTGGGATATTGCGTTGCGAGCATTTGAGCAGGGGTGGGATGAGCAGGATTTAATATTTATGCAAGCAAAAGAATACAGTCCATTTTATGAGCAATCATTCCCTTGTATCAATGAGAAAAAGGTTCATTCCAACGAAATAGAATTGAACCTTTTATATCGTTTTGCAGATATTTTTCAGGAAATTTTGGCACCAGAAAGTCTAGGATTAGAAGAACAAGAGTATACTCAGTTCTCGAAATATTTTATTGATGCAGTATTACATGCAATTCTTTATACAGATTTAAGATGTGGAATTACCAAGAGGGAAATTTATATTCATAAAATTTTAGAAGAACTTCAAGATGGGACTTTCTGGAAGGGAACAGTCTATGATTTTAATATAATTGACCGTCAAAAACAAGGACGATTTGCAGCGCTGGTCTTAAGTCAAATGGAAATAGGATCTTCTCTGCAGAATTTCCGAAAAGGAATTTTAATTCTATATCCAGAAGCAATGCTTTATCAGATTAAAAAAGAACCAAAAAAATTGTTGCTTTATATTCGATGTCCCAAAAGCGATATTGAAGAACACCGACTTCAATTTGTTCAGGATATGTTCCTGCCAATTGGATTTGAACTTAGAGTGTTTTGGCAGTACCATTTTGGCATTATAGGGGCAGAGGGCACAATGAAATTAGATGAAGTGGCATTATATTAGACAGGAGATTTACGATGGACAAATATTCCTATACATTAAAGCCAGACAGTATTAAAAAAGAGATAAAATCCTATAGTAGAGCAGAACTGGAACTTATGACAACGTTTCAGTTGCGTGATATCTGCTGGCGGGAACGAATTATCAATGGAATACAGGCACCGCTAGATAAAGATGAACTCATTCGGCAAATTATGCGTTTTCGGGGAAGAAAAGACAATTTGTTTATCACAGAATACAATAAAGAAAGGATAGAGCGACTAGAGGATTTACTTAGAACAACAAGAATCAATATTATGACACATTCTGTGCGTGGCTGTGCAAAGATTGTTGTCTATCAAGGAATTGCAGTGACCTGTTTGGATGGACTTACCATTGGTTATCATCCAGAAATTATTGGCACGAATGCGCTTCTTGTAAGTGGCAGTCAGATTTGTGCAATATTTAATCTGCGCACCTACAAGGGAAGAACTGATCAAATCTATCTTACAAAATCAGAGAAGATGACATGTAAAGATTCCACAGTGAAAAATTATCGCCTTTATTGTATGAACCATATACAGTCGGACTGGATGTATCATTTTTATGAAGAAGATAAAGAAATGCGTCCTGAACATATGGATTTTTATGAAGTTCCAGTTATGGATTTTCAGGTGCGAGAGCTTTTGGAAATGGATATGCCACTTGCAATTGATTTTGGCACTTCTAACACAACAGCAGGTATTTATTTAGATTCTAGTTATTTGGAACAGCTTGAGGGGGACCCTGCGAAGGGATGTCTTAAAGAAAACGAAGCCAATTATGTGACATATCTTAATGATGAAAAATGTGAGACACCACTATTGCCATCTGTAGTTGGAGTGCTGGATATTAAGAATAATAATGTTGTCTATGTATTTGGGTATGAAGCGGACTGTTTGTTTCGGGCAAGCTATATCGATGAGGGATTTTGTGCATTTTATGATATAAAACGGTGGATTAGTGATCCAGACAGAGAAGAAGAACTCGTGGACAAGGATGGGCATCGTTGTTTTGTAAAGAGAAAAGATATTATTCGCGTGTTTTTAGAGCATGTTATTTCTTGTGCAACACAGAAGTTTAAATGTCGGTTTAGAAGTCTGCACCTTACAGCGCCTGTAAAACAAAAACAGTTATTTCTTCGTCTTTTTCGAGAATTGCTGCCAAACTATGAGATTATGGAAAAAGGAATGCTCGATGAAGGCGTAGCAGTTCTATACAACTCTATTTCAGAGCGTATCGCCCAGAAACGATTTAGAAATAATGAGGAACTGAAAGCGTTAATTATTGATTGCGGTGGTGGGACAACTGATTTGTCCTCTAGTCGTTTTTCTATTAATGACCAGAGAGTTGCATACAAGATTCGGATTGCAACAGCATATGAAAATGGTGATACCGATTTTGGTGGAAATAATCTGACATACCGTATTATGGAACTTTTAAAAATTGCGGCAGTTCGTGTGCTAGGAAGTTCAGAAAGCCTTAGAAGTATAGAAAATATTATAGAAGATATGGGAATGGATATCTTTCGGCGGATAGATAATGAGGGGGCCGAGAGTGTATATGGTGTGTTGGATGCAGAGTACAAAAAAGCAGAGATGTTTATTCCAACACGTTTTAAGGATCATGAGCATAGAAGTAATACAGAGTATTTTGCTATCAAAAATAATTTTTATTATCTTTTTGGTCTGGCGGAAGAAGTCAAGAAGGCGTTTTATGGTAAGCGGGAAGCGCTTCGCGTGGTGGTTAGCAGCGTGCCAGTCACAGAGGCAGGAACAATATATGTGCAGGCAGACCGTTTTAAACTTTCTGTTCGCAGAGAAGGTATATTGCAGGTTGTTAAGGATATCCCACCTGTTTATCTAAATATTAGTCAGATTAGCCGTCTGTTAGAGGGGGATGTCTATCGTCTTGTCAAGCGCTTTATTGAGCCGCCTTATGAGGATGGAAGACTGGATGAATATGCAATTATGCGCCTTACGGGTCAGTCTTGTAAAATTGGATTATTTCGGGAAGCACTTAAGGAATTTATACCAGGAAAAGTGATTGAGTCGTCGAAACGCAGTACATTTGAGGAGGAAGATTATAGTCTAAAACTAATGTGTCTGGATGGGGCAATTAAATATATTAGAGATAAACGGTTTGGATATGCAGATGTTACGATAACAAGCGAACAGGCAGCATTTCCATACATTGTGACAGCCATTACACATACTGGCGAGGAACGCACATTAATTCACAGCCTTGACAGAGAACAGACACAAGGATATATTGCGAGAACAATCGCGGATTTGACACTGCAACTATATCTAAAAGATACAGATGGGCAGGAGCGTTATAAATATAACTGTACTTTTAATCCAAAGGAATTTCAGCCCGTGGAGGCAGAAGAAATCGTGGCAAAATATCAAGGGCGCATTCCACAAGATGATGTAGACACCATCGTAAACAGGGAACTGCGTTCTTTTATTCTAGCAGAAGAACAGCGCTGGGGCTTTCTGGTGGTGCCTGTGCTGCGTGATGGAGAAAAGCTTATGTTGGGTCCAGACAGGTTCTTTCTGTTTGAGACGGAAGGTTGGATGACAAATTTCTTTGATGGGACGAAGTAGGAGATATCATAATATTTGATTTGAAAGAAAAGCACTTTCAAAGGAATGGCTGGTATGTGTGCTAGAGCATGTAAGGGGTGTAAAGATGAGTTATGCAGATGAGAAGATGATAAAGGCAATGAATACATATAAAGAAGGGGTCCAAGGTAATATTGAAGAAGGTATTTTAATAAAGGAAGAACAATATATATTTGAAAAAATAGGATTGTTTGATAGCAAAATGTATATTATGCTTCCGAAATCTTTTCAAGATATGCCAGCAGAGCAGGCAAAATTGAAATATCCGATGGAGCAGCGGCCGCAAGTTATAAAGACAAATGAAAGGACAGATATCAATTTTACCTTTTCTCTTTTAGAACAACCAATAGCGAACAGGCAAGTGAAATTAATGCGAGATTCATTGAAGAGAGTGCTTCGCAGTGCAAGACCAGATATGAAATTTTTAGAGGACGGACTTGAAGAGATAGAAGATCATACAATTGGATGGTTTGAGTTTATCAGTAATGGTATTGATGGGAAATTATATAATATGATGTACTTTACTCCGATAGATGGCAAATTGATGCAAGGGATATTTAACTGCCCTGCAAAAGAGTCACAGAATTGGAAGGTAGTAGCAATGCAAGTCATGAATACTATAAAGGAGGGCAGGCAATGAAAGAACGATATATAGGATTGTCCATTGCAGAATTTGTTTCAATACAAGATATCTACATTTATAAGAAAGTAAATGAGCATGGAAAAGCGGTTATTAGAGGTATTATTGATGCTGAATATGAAAAGGAGCTTTTTAAGAAGGCAGAATGTGGTTATGCAACTTTATTTATTGTAGATGAAACTGGAAGGCAGCAGAATATATTTTCAGGAATTATAGAACATATGGAGGTAAAAAATTCAGGTGAGGTAAAGAGTGCTAATGTTGTGTTGACAGGTGCTACGAAACAAATGGATTGTATGGAATATACTCGAACTTTTCAAAAGGAATCGATTCTGTACGAGAAGCTGTTAAATGTTATTAACTCAGAAAATGGACATGTAATATATATGCACAATTGCGGAAAAGGAATATCAATTAAAAAACTTGTTGTGCAGTATAAAGAAACAGACTGGGAGTTTGCCAAAAGGCTTGCATCGCACTTTAATCAGCCGTTGATACCTAATTATGCAGGAGAGGGAGTACGATATTCATTTGGATTATGTGAAGATTCTCCTGAAAAAAGTTTTGAAGTGAATGAATATTCTGTTGGCAATATGCGGGAGGAATATTTAAATAAAAGTAGAAATATGGTTTCTGGAATTTTGCCAGATGATTTTACTTTTTATACAGTAAAAAGTCGTGACTATTTGGAATTAGGAGATAAAGTCCGATTCCTTGAACAAGTATTTTATGTGTATGAAGTGACAGGCAGTTTGGAAGAAGAAGAATTGATCCATACCTATATCCTGCGCAGAGCAGGCGGATTTAAAACCATACATTATTATAATAATAAAATAATTGGAGCATCTCTTGATGCATCTGTAATTGCAACGCAAAATGATACTGTAAAAGTGGCTGTAAGTGTTGATAAAGGGCAATCTGGTGCAAAGTGGTTTCCGTATTCTACAGTATATTCTTCTCCAGATGGTACTGGTTGGTATTGTATGCCAGAAAAAGGAGATAGGGTAAGACTTTATTTTCCAAGTGAACGTGAGCAGGAAGCATATGTGATAAGTGCTATAAATTACGGAAATACAAGTGAGGATGCACAAGAAAATGCGCCTAGGAGCAATCCAGATAGAAAATCTATTTCTAATAAACAAGGGAAACAGATAGAACTTACGCCAACATCAATTATGATGACTAACAATAATGGGATGTCTATATGCATGGATGATGAAAAAGGGATAGAAATTAAATGCAATAAGAATGTAAATCTTAATGCGGAAGGAAGTCTAATTGTAAAAAGTGATACGGGATTAGACATACAAGCGACAGATTATATAAAGCTGGTACAAGGCAGCAGTAAACTTATCTTAAAAGATGAATTGAAAATAGAGGGGACAAAATTTAATGTACAATAGTGGAGGAAAGGAATGTACAACAAGGAACAACTCAATGAGTTTGCGAAGGA
>CAJUAE010000052.1 GCA_910583965.1 uncultured Lachnospiraceae bacterium | reverse complement strand
CTATAAATTCCTTGATTTTTTAAGGAAAATCACTTGACAATATAGGGAGGAAAACATCATGGAAAGAGAAAATGAAATTGTTTGTGGTTTGGACAAAACGATAGTTGGAGCAACAGGAGCTATAAATGATGCTTATATTGGAATTAAAGCAGGACGAGTTGGAGCGATTGTTGGAGCGATTGTTGGTACAATTGTTGGCAGAATTATCGGTTTGTTAAAAGGTAATAAAATAGGGAGTGAAATAGACGAGAAGTAATATATTTTATGAAGTTAAACAGAGAATAGGAGAAATTATGCAAAGAGAAATAACTGACGAGTATAATCAAGCGCAAGAGTTCCAAAGAAATGTAGCCAATGTAGATTATACCACGATGGTAGTAAATGATATTTTGACTCGAATGTGTGTTATCGAACACAATGGATATCACACTGCTGTGGTATCTTATGGTAAAGTAATCTTCATAATGTCTATATCGTTTAGGTATGATGATGCAGCACCGTTGATATATAATATTACAAGGTATGTTGGCGAAAATTCATTTGAACAATGGATAGGAGAGGTTGTACTTGATGCTACATTACCTAATTCCAGAAGGTTTGGCACAATGTTTGCAATGAGAACTAATAAAGATAAAAATGATATACGTATCAATAATATCAATACGTGTAATTTTGAAAACGATACATCTATCAAAGATGTAATGGAAATTATTCTTCAAAAGGTTAAAGAGTGGTATCCTGATTGGATAAAAATACGATATATCACAAAATAAAACATATATTTGCAATATAAAATGATACCAGGGTCAAAAGGTCAAGAAATCCGATGCAAGCTTGCTTGCAAGAGGATTTTTGAACTTGGGACCCGCAAAAACACCGAAAAGTAGCCATTTTTCACAGAAAAATGAGCGAATTTGAGGTGTTTTAGGATTGCGGGAGCATGAAATGCGGAGCAATCCGTGGTATCATAGGGGGCAAAATACCTTTTGACCCCAACATCATAAAATAAATCTGCATTTCACTGTTTACAAATGGTTTTAAAGCGCGTACTATATAATTTAAGAAACTGTTAATAAATAATCTATCCATTTGCTTTGTCTAATGCGCATCCACTTCATCGGAAAATCTTGACGGAAAACATTGCTTTTTATACTTTTGTCGTCTACAATTTTCTTCTTTATATAGAAGATTTTTCTTTGTAGAAGAACGTTTATATTGCGCCAAATTAACAAATTATTTTTAAACAGTTCCTAAGTAACTTTAAATTTTATTGTTGGTCAATGAGGTTTTTATTATGGGAATGTTTTTCATTATCTTAAAAATGATATTATCCGTAGTCACTCTGACAATTTTGTACTTAATCTCAATCAAACCACGTCTTTATGGACGTCCTGACTACAAACCTTTCTTCGGACATATGTATGCTCATCGTGGATTACATAACATGAATCCTACCATACAACGCCTAAAAATTATTGGACAGTCTTCAAAAGATGCCAAAAAGGAAGAAGGATGTTTCCCTGAAAATTCCTATGCTGCCATTAAGCGCGCCGCTGATTTAGGCTATGGAATTGAATTTGATGTACATCTTACTAAAGATGATGTTCCAGTGGTTTTTCATGATGATACTTTAAATCGCATTTGTGGTGTCAAAGGAAATCTGAGAGATTACACCTTTGAAGAACTTCAGCAATTTCGTCTGCTTGGAACGCAAGAACGCATCCCCTCTTTTGCAGAAATCTTAAAAATGATAGATGGCCGTGTCCCATTAATTATAGAATATAAAGTTGAAAAAAATGCAGACAAGCTCTGTCGTATCTGCGACAATATTCTCTCTGATTATAAAGGATTGTATTGTATTGAATCTTTTCATCCACTGGCAGTACGCTGGTACAAAATTCACAGACCAAACATTGTACGGGGACAACTTTCTGAAGATTTTACAAAACAAAAATTAAATATTCCCTACTTTTTGCTCTCACACCTTATTGGCAATTGCTATGCATCTCCCGACTTTATTGCTTACAATTGCAAACATAAAAATGAGCTTTCCAGAACAATCTGTCGTAAACTTTATAAGAGTTTAAGTGTCGCATGGACAGTTCGTTCACAAGAAGAACTGGAAAAAGTTTCTCCAAGCTTCGATCTGTTTATCTTTGAAGGATTTGCTCCCGAACGCCAGCAAAAAATTGTGTGAAAAAATGAAATGAATATAAATATTACCTAATTTTTTATTTAAGATAGTTTTCTTTTTGTAATATTTAACAATTTTTCCAGATATACACACAATATTCTGATTTTAACTTGAATTTATATAAAAAAACATGTATATTAGAAGTATTCAATAAGGTATCCTGTGTGGATACTGCGCTGCCTTTGTATTTAGAAAATATCCCTTCTGTGGTATTGTTGAAACCGCAGGGTCACATTACTATAAAAGTTGCTTTACTTTTGTAGTCACTGTTCCTTAAATCAGGAATTAGGAGGATTCCAGTATGAAAGAATCATTAAAAGAAATGGATTTCACAACTCTGAAAAACAATTTTGACGAAATATGCGACGAGATAAATAAAGGCAATGAGACAGTCACGCTCACATTAAAAAGTGGACGTAAAGTTTTTATTATGGCCGAGGAAAGTTACGACAATATTTCCCGTTATGTAATAGACAATAATTCGGTAAATGTCCTTCATTGAAATATTGTTTCAAGATATGTTACTATTTAACCCAAAAATGCAGCTCTAATGAGCTGCATTTTTATTTGCCTTATATAAAATATCTCACTCTATTCTCCCACTCGGTTTCTTGCTGTAGATACTCGTTTTTCTCGAACTGTAGTTTTCTTATAGCAGATAGAATACATCACTGCTGAGAGCAGTAGCGCAAGAAGTACATCGAGCATAGAATGCTGTTTGATAAGCACCGTTGAAAAAATAATACTCACGCCAAGCGCAATCATTCCTGTCTTGACAATTCGATGATTTACAAAACATTTGCTTCGCCACACTGCAATCATAATTGCAACTGAATTATACACATGAATACTTGGAAGAATATTTGTTGGTGTATCAGTCGCATAAAGATTTTTAATTAAATCAATAAAAATATTGTCCTGTGCAAATGTCTTTGGTCTTAAATTATGTCCATTTGGAAATACCGCTGACACAATAATAAATATTGTCATTCCTGCCATTAAGAAAGCGACAAGCTTCTCGCTTTCTTCCTTATCTCGAATACACAGCAAAACGACTGTGAGTGCCACATAAGGAAACCATAACAAGTAAGGCACAATGAACACTTCACAAAATGGAATATAAGCATCAATTCCAAAATTAATTTCATGTACTGCCACATTTCTTCTCTCAAGATAGAAAAACACTGTGAGATAAACCACTGCATACACAGTCATAATAGCCAATGACTTATATTGTACAATCAGTCCTGTTCCCCATTTGTAGATGCTATTTTTCTTTATTTTCACAATAACTCCCATCTGCCTGCTTCAGCAGGCGTACAAATCAGGAGGTGTGAAATTTTAATTTCACACTATTTCCCTCCACAATGCTAAAATATACTTTTAAAAACTAAATTTTTTAACATTAAAAGCATTTCCGAAACCATTCTTTATGAACTGTCCCTCATTATAGAGTATGCATTGTATAAAGTCAACTTCCAATTGCAATCTTTTGCATTCTTCATAAAATCTTAAGGAAACCAAAAGAAATTAATCTATTTTTCCATTTCTTTTAATACCAAAAAGCGCTATTTGTGCATTTTACAAAAATATTTTTATATATTTTAAATAGATATTATAATAAATTTATTTATTTTATGTACATTATGATATTTCTTTTTCTTTAGAAAAAAATTAGCTAAAATAAATTCACAATTCTTTTCTAAAATCTTTGTAAACTTTTTTATCTGTTTTCCATAAATTGATATTTGATTATTTCGATTATTTCAAGTATATTAAATAAGTGAGAATAATCTAATACAATCAAGAATTTATTAATGTTTTAATCCATTATTTTTTATTATATATTTTTGGAGGGTTCCCTGTATATGAGATTAGATATGCACTGCCATACAAAAGAAGGCTCTATGGATGGAAAGATTCCAATTGCGGAGTATATTAAAATTTTAAAATCAAAAGGTTTTCATGGTATGCTTGTAACAGATCATGATTCCTATAATGGTTTTCGCAAATATCGTGATTCTTTAAAAGATTCTATCAATGATTTTACTGTTCTAAAAGGAATTGAATACGATACAATTGATGCAGGACACATTCTTGTAATTTTACCCGAAAATGTAAAACTTCTTTTGATGGAATGTCGTGGTCTTCCTGTAAAAGTTTTGCAAGATATCGTTCACAGACATGGTGGTATTCTTGGTCCTGCACATCCATGTGGAGAACGTCATCTGAGTATTACGCGCACACGCGCCTACAAAAAAAATCCTGATATAATGAAGCAATTTGACTTTTTAGAAGGTTTTAATGCCTGTGAATCACAAGATTCAAACATGGAAGCACGCAGACTTGCCTTCCAATACAATCTGCCAATGTTTGGTGGCAGTGATTCTCATCATCCAGACTGCGTTGGCACAGCCTACACAGAATTGGAATCTGATATTACGTGTGAGTCTGAACTGATTCAATATATGAAAGACAAAAAGAACATAAAATATGGCGGAGATTACTATCAAGGCACTGTAAAAGGAAAACTTGGCGTTTTCAATCATGTTCTTGTTGAGGGATTCTGGGTGTACAATCACTTTGCAAGCATGTATCGTCATCACAAAAGAAAACTTGCACTTTCTTTATTAAACCAATAATATTCATTTTCTTACATAAAAAATGCGCTTTCTACAATGAAAACGCATTTTTTTATGTACATGGACACAGAGAGGAACTATGCAGCAAAATGCTGCCCGCGTCCGGCGCGAGTAGGGAGAAGATGAATCTTCTCTACTTGATTGCACAGACCCGTACAGAAGAACTAAGCCGCTAAACGGCACACAAAAAAGCTTTGTCTACACAATTTCTTAAAGTTCATGTTCACTTCGCAATTTGCGCGTGTGCATATCCATCAGTTTATATCGATACGCATCATCTGTAATTACCTGCTCCAAGGTGTCCATATCCCCCTCCTCAAGCAATGTTTTTAACAGTTCATTATAATTTTTAATAATATTTTGTTCTAACAGCTCCATCTCATTTAATTCTTTCTTTTCTTCTGTCATTCTTTATCCCGCCTTTCCTAATCTAAATATAGCAAAAATATACTAAATTGTTTTTTCCGCCTTTCCTGGTGTAAGTATCCTAAATGTACCGCTTCCTGGTTCAAACACTACAGTTCTTGGAAAATACTCTCCCACGTCAGAAGCAAGCAATGGTATTTGTAATTCAGCAAGCTTCTTCTTCACCGCATTCACATTTCTTGAAGAAATATCTGTACTCTCAGGCACTTGCTCACACCGAATCATGTGTGCACCACCCGCAATTTTTGCTACTAGATGGTTCCTGTTCGCCCCTTGTTGTACTAGCGTGCTGATCATCTCGTCGAGCCCTGTATCTGCATACTTTGCCGCGACGAAATGCTCCCTATTTGTTGCGCTATGATAAGGAAGCATCACATGAAGCAATCCTCCTACCCCTGTGTGAGGATCTCTCAATGCAACACCGATACACGACCCTAAATCTTTTGTCATCAACTTCTTTTCCCCTTTGGCTGTCTTATAATCCCCCATATTAACAACAACCATACTTTCCAATTCTGATACTGTAAATGTCGCCACTTTAAACCCCCCATTAAATTTTTCTTAAAATTCCATTAAATTCTATACCCTAATTATACCAAATTTGTCCATTCTTTCAAGAAAAATTTTTAAAGAGTCTTATAAAATCTATGATTCCTAAAAAGTATTTTAACAAAACTAAATATCACATATGTATACACATCCAGAAAAATAAGTTAAAAAGCAGTTCATTAATTATAAAGAAGAAACAATTCTATCCAACACTCTCTGGATAGAATCTTCTAGTTTATTCTCATCCCATCCAAGCTTCCAACTATTTTCTATAAGAACATCAGAAATCACATAAATTGCTGTGGCGAAGCAATCTCGATATGCTGCCACTGTAAATAAGCCTACCCCCTCCATCTCAACACATAAAGCACCTTTTTGTCTATATTCACAAATTTGTCCCCATGTCTCCATATATCCAGCGTCCGTTGTCCAATGGATTCCTCTCCGATATGCAATTTGATTCTTAGAAAATACCTTGTCTAACTCATTGGTCAATTGCTTTGAGGATTGAATAACATCCAAATTATATCCATATAGACGAGCCACTGCAGTATCATTATATGCACCGTCCGTTATAACAATATCCCCAGTTGCATATCCGTTTGCAAGCCACCCGCAAAACCTACATGAATTAATTCTTTCACGCCACCTGCTATTAAATCTTCAGCTTGTGTAGCTATCGCTGGAGAACACATATTTCCTTTTACAAAACCAATATTTTCATTTGCATGAAAAACATAGAGTTCTCCTCCTAAAGGATATTTATATATTCCACAATTTTTTAAAATCATTTTATCATATAAACTGTCTGCCAATAGATAAACTCTTTTTGGTACATTGATTGTATCAATATCGAAACCCTTATTTCTTAATTCAAGTCTAACTAATTTTTTAGGGTCTGTTAAAACTTTATTTTTGTCCATTATAATCCTCCTTCATGCCGCCTTTGGCGGTGCAAATAGATATGAAAAACATTGTCTTTTGCATTTTATTCCCCAGATACTCCACTAGATATCTTTTCCTTCTATTGCGGGAATCAATATCAGTTTGTACAAAAAGTTATATAGAGCTGTTATCGCTTTCATCTTGCGTATACTTTGGCATAAAAATTTCTCGTCCTAACTCCACTAAAATCAAAAGAGTTACTGGTCCTAAGATAAAACCGCCAAGCCCATAATAGATAATCCCTGCATAAACTGAGATTAAAATTGCCACTGGCGAAAACTTTAATCCATTTCCTAATAATCGCGGCTCCAAAAATTCCCGAATCAGCACACACGCAAAATACGTCAAAAAAATAATCACACCGCTTCCTATATTCCCTCTTAAAAAGCTCATAACGCCTAGCGGAATCAGCACAATTCCTGTTCCTATAAACGGCAAAAAATCCATAAATCCTGCAAAAAGACCATAAAACCAACCTTCTTTAGATCCACTTAGATACAAACCAATCGTCGCGATGACACTAATACACAGAAGTATGATTGTCTGTGTTTTAAGATACGTTTTTATCATTCCTCCAAGCTTTTTGCCAATGCGCAGAATAATTGATAAAATGTGGTCAATCGCAGGTTCAATTGCCGCCAAATTCAAAAGTCCTTGTTGCCAGCTTTCAATCTCTCTTGCAAACAAAACAACACAGATAAAACTCACCACAAGAAAGGTGCCTGCGCGCCCTGCCACAGACAGATAACGTAAACTTCCAGTAAGCAGCCCATCGCCAGACCTTGAAACACAATCTCTTATCTCTACTGCTCGATCCAAAAGCCACCGTTCAACAGTTCCCCTTTGAAGTTGAAAAAAATTCTCAATAGTCACACTTACATCTGTGATAAATTGTGCAATGCTATTTGTCCAAAAATCTGCATTTTGTACGACCATACGCGCTTTACTAATTAAAAAAGTGCCAATCCCCACAATAATTAGCGCTACAATCAAAATAATACCAAATAAAATTCCTCCCGCCATAAATCCTTTCTGTCCAGACTTTTCCCTGCGCTGACAAAAACGCTGCAGAGGCACCACAATCAGCAGTGCCACTAACAGCGGTAAAAAATATGGAAGAAGATACTTTAGGGCAAGTAAAACCGACACAGATGTCAGAATATATAACACCACCCGTTGATAGTCCCCTCGCAATAAAAAATTCATACTGTTTCCCTGCCTTTTACAATATTATGTATAGGACTATCGGTGTCGCTCCTCCCTTATATTATTTGTAATCCTTTAATTATTATACAGCACAAATCCACTTAAATATGGTTTTTTCGATATCTTTTTCCATTCTCGTGTTAAACTCACCTGACCACTGCGCGGCGGTGCCACAACCTCGCACTCTGGAGAAAATGACGCAACTGTAACATAACTACACTCTCCAGTAATTGTCTCCATAACTTGAAGTTCCACATTGGTCACAGAACAACGCTCTCCAAAAGATAGGTCCTCTAAATACAAAATACCACTGTAATTCTTTGTGCGAGGCAGCAACAACTCTTTTACTTCTCCATTGTCAAATGATAGTACTGCCTTGAGGCTCTTTTCCTGCGCAGTTGTATCCGCCTTGACTTTTATAGTTGCACCATGGTTGGCACTCCACGGTTGATTAATGAGATCAAGTGAAAATTCGTGTGCCTGTGTCACAATGCTTCCACCGACCTGTCTGTCTTCCTCTATATCAGAAAGTGCAACATCATAACCACTATCGCTCACAGCCACTCTGTACTCATACTCTGTACCAGGTTTCAGACCATTAATAAAAGTTAGCATTCCGCCAGTTGTCTTGCTGATAATATAACTTTTTTTGCTCTTAATCCAGTCTTCTGCCCCTTTCTCTCTATAAAATACATATAAATAGGAATTGGTATTAATTGGATTATTTGTAATCATGGCTTTAATTGAAATATAGGAGTATCCACTCGCCGCAATCACATTTGTAAGACTCCTGCCATCTGTCTGTGTCAATATCTCACCCGAACAATATCCGTCTAGTGTAGCTGTAATTGGCGGATACTGTTCACTACTAATACCTGCCACAAACTCATAGATCGTATCAGCATTTACATCATCTCCCAGATAACTTGTAAGTTCAAAATTACACTCTGTCTGATTCTCAGCAAGCAATGTGGTTCGAATATCCCAATCTACCTCATTCTTCTCCTTAAAAAACAACACAAGATAAGACCCTAACGCTGGCACTCCTTCAATCTGCATCTGTAATGTAATATTGTGTGCCCCTGCAATCTGATTTCCAGCGCTCACCCGCACACCATCAATTTTTGCATCAAATGTAAACGCATAGCTTCCGTACTCCTTTCCTTTGATATCGCGGAAAGAAACTGTATATTTTCGCTCATCTACAAGATCCGAAATCGTATATCCTGTTGTCTGATATCCCTTTGATGCATAGAGATTAAAACTGGAACCATTTTTGTAGTATGCTCCATCTTCTTCCTGGACATATGCAAACAAAGTGATATCCTTTGTAATATTTTCTGTCCTTCCTTTAAGTGCGATCGTGCATGTTATGGATTCTGACAAGTTTGCTGTGATTGAAACTGCCACCTCTGACTTTTTAGTGTGAATACGCTGATATTGCGTATTTATAAGTGTATTATCCTCAAAAAGCTCCCATTTAAATCCATACTCTGTGTCTGGCGAAAGTGCAAAATAATCCGCCGCTTGCACAGACACCAAATAGTCATCCACTACTGTGAGTGTTGTTTTTGTACGCAGCTCTGCATAAAGTTTTGTTTCTTCATTATAATAATATAATTTATAGCTGTACGCAGAACTTTTATTCAGTTCCGTTTTGTCTAATTCATAACTAAGTATAGAATCATATGCGCCTGTATCTGCTGCCAGACGGGGGTTGATACGCGCTTTTCCCATCTGAAATGTACCGCGCTTTACAATGCCAGCAATCCGTACTTCATATTCATATGCAGCGCCTTCCTGCAAATCTGTAATACTTCCCTTTGCCATGCTGTCTTTCACATAAATCACTTTCGTCTCATATGCGCCAAGAGAATTTTTCATTCGGTACTTTAGTTTTCCAGTCAAATTAATTGTATTGTCCTCTATACGAATCATATATTCTGCCTTTGTTCCATTTTCCCGACTCTGTTTGACCGAAATGGATAATGCACTCTCTGGAAAAGGTGCTGGCTCTGTCTTAACTTCTATCGTCTTTTCTTTAAAATGTGCAGAATAACCTGGCTCATTAATCCACATAGTAACAAGATATGGTGTACTGTGCTCCAAATCAGAAATAGACGCCATAATTGACCACTTATCACGGTCTTTCGTCGCAAGTTTTTCTATATCGGAAACAATCAGTTTGCCCTTTTGGTCCGTAATCTCGTAACACAGATTAAAATACGCTGGAACTTTTCCTGAAAATGCAGTGATATCTGCTCTCAGTGCAACACTGTCTGGTCCTGATGCCTTAGCACTGTAATTTACCACTGCTGGATATTCCTTTGTATCTACTGTTGTATATGCAAATGTAACGCCATTTCGATTATAAAACTCAAAATAATAGGTCTGCGCTGGTTCAAGTCCCGTCACTGTAATACTTGAAATACCATTTATCTGACGTTGTACTGTCACTTCCTTATCATATTCTCCAAGTGGGCCATAGCAGTATTTTGCCACAGGTTCCACTGCCTCCACCTCAAGCGTAACACTATCATATCCTGCACGTTTACTGCGAAAAATTAGATTCTCATGAGAACTTCCTGTCTGCATTTTGATTGGGTTGCCTTCCGGTATTAGAACAGCCTCAAGCGCCAGTGTATTTGCATTGATTAGATACATCGTAAAATTGTACTCTGTCCCTGCATTTAATGCATTAATCATACGTTCTTTTTTCACTTCTGGCGAAATTTGTTCTTCAATGAATTGGTATCCTTTCTCATTGTTTCCATATCGAATTTGCCAGTAATAATTGCCGTTGAGCGCTGTGCCATTTTTGGCAGAAAGTTTTATATCTACCGATACCGTCCTGCTGGCTGCCCTCCAACCAATCTGCGCCGTAAAATTTCCTGTACTTGCTGTATAACCGACACTCGTTTTCCCTACAGATGCCATATTCACTCTAGTTACGCCAAATTGAATGTTTTTCTCTATGCCAGATCCACTTTCCACATAAGTTAACTGCGGATATATGGTTTGCCCTTTTTCCAAGTACATCAATGCATAACGCACTGTATTCTGGTAAGTTTGCCCTTTTAGCTTAACACCATCTGCAAGCTGATTATATACAGACAAAGATACTCCACTCACGCTGCTCCCTTGCACGTAAAAATTATAATATCCTGTCTCTGGCACAGTAAATTTAAACCATTGTGCCTCACTGGACTTTAAGAGTACTGTCTTGGAAGTACCATTTTTTACCTCTACAATATTATTTAACATTGGTGTTTCCACTATCGTTGGTATTTCTGTCAATTCCTTTTCTACAGTAGTTTCTTCTGTAGTTTCTTCTTCTGTAGTTTCTTCTGTCTCCTCCTCCGTAGTCTCATCTTCCTCTGTCTCTTGTTCCTCTAATGTCTCCTCCTCTGTACTCTGTTGTGTATCTGAAGTCTCTGTACTGGAAGATTCTTCAGTGTCCGTTACCACCGTACTAGAAGACTCCTCACTGTCCGTAGTCTCTGTGCTAGAAGATTCTTCACTGCTTGTTGTCTCTGTGCTGGAAGATTCTTCACTGCTTGTTGTCTCTGTGCTGGAAGACTCCTCACTGCTTGTTGTCTCTGTGCTGGAAGATTCTTCGCTGCTTGAAGTCTCTGTACTGGAAAGATCTTCACTAGAAGATTCACTATTGGAAGGTTCTTCGCTAGAAGATTCTTCTACAGAAGATTCTTCCGAAGAAAACTCCTCGTTGGAAGGTTCTTCGTCCGGCAGTTCTTCACTAGAAGGTGCTTCCTCATCTTCTGAGGACGCCTCTGGCTCTGAAGGTGCTTCCTCCTCTGATTCTTCTGTATCTTGTGCGATGCTGCTTTCTGTCATAGCTTCCTCTATCGCCGTTTCTTCTGCCCCATAACTGACTTGTGGTATACTCACCGCCAAGAGACAGCTACACAACAACACTGATATCATTCTGAAAAACATGAACTTCCCTTCCTTTACAAAATACTGTTTCCATTATATTCAAGAACGCCATCGGCGTTCTTGCTGCGAAGCGCGCATCATGCATAGCATGATAATGTTCTTCTGCGCGCTTCTGCAATCCGCCGGAGGCATATCAGATGGGGGATTGAATCCCGCCACTGATACAAATAAGCAGCTCGCCGCCTATACAGGCGGGAGTCATACCACATCTGATATACATTCCACAAATGGGCAAATAAACCCCCATAAACCACGACAAAACCTATTTCATCAACGCATCTATTTCTGCCAAAATATCTTTCTTTCGCTCTGTAAACAGCATGTCCTTATTATGTTTAAAGTAAGCTTCACAACCATATTTGCCAATGAATTGTGCTGCATAACTGTTGATGGTCAATTCTGTCACCAAAATCAAAAGTTCCTGACTGCCTGCTGCAAAAGCTTCCTCACAAAATTGGAACACGTTCGTTAGATGGCTGTCTGTTTGCGAAACAAGCTTTGTAAGTGCCTTTTTTCTTTTGTCAAAATCTGTTTTTAGAAGCTTAAATGCAGCGTCCCCACTTGCTGGAATCTTTTGGACAATCAAATTTAATTGCTCATCCAAGGCAGCAATTGTAATATTCAGCATATATTCACGGTCTGCCGAAAGGTTTCCCGCTTTTTTTCCGACAGAAATTGCCTTTTGCTCTGCTGATATCTGCCGCTTTACAACCTCTGTAAAATCCTTTTCCACAACAAAATCTGCCCGCATTAGCTTTAGACAGTTCACAAGCTCCATCACGGCCCCTTCTTGTGCAGAAACTTCACGCAGTACATTGACTAACCCATCTATCAGCAATCCTAAAAGGGACAAGCGCTCATCAAATTTTGCCTCCTTGGCACGCTTAACAATCTCTTTTCCAGCTTTTCCAGTCATAATTTTATCAACCTGATAATCAGACCGATACTTTTTAAATAAATCATAGTAAACAGCAAAACTTTTGGCAATCTTTTTATTCTGTAAATATTGTACTATAAGTTGCTCTGTAACAGGAATCTCTTTTTGCTCATACAGTTTTATCATGTCAGAAAGGTCACTCCATCCACGTGCCGTCACAAAATTTTTCCCGTCTACAGTAGTTTCTATTTTATAGAAATCATCCTTTTTAATATCCAGATAAGTCGTAATTGCAGGGTGCGTACCTTTCGCATAAGCATACTCTTTCCATGCCTCATAATCCGCTTTTACATCAATTCGTTTTAATCTGTCCCATGTCACAATATCAAACTCTCGCACAGAATTATTATATTCTGGTGGATTGCCTGCTGTGACAACAATCCAACCGCCAGGAACACTATGACGCCCAAATGTTTTGTACTGCAAAAACTGCAACATGGAAGGCGCAAGTGTCTCTGAAACACAGTTAATCTCGTCGAGAAACAAAATCCCTTCTTTTAATCCTGTCACTTCCATTAAATCATAAATGGACGCAATAATTTCGCTCATTGTATATTCACTGACACTATACTCCTCACCACCATATGTTTTCTTGACGATAAATGGCAGTCCCAATGCAGACTGTCTGGTATGGTGTGTCATAGAATAACTGACTAGACCAATCTGTAACTCTTGTGCAATCTGTTCCATAATTGCTGTCTTTCCAATACCCGGTGCACCCATCAAAAAAATAGGGCGCTGTCTTTCAATGGGAATCACATAATTTCCAAACTGATCTTTTGTCAGATAGGCTGATACCGCATTTTTAATATCCTCTTTTGCCTGTTTAATGTTCATTGTTTTCATCCTCCATTTAAATTTTCTCCTCTATTCCACGCTATATTGAAATGGAAATCCTTTTTCCTTGCAGTAGTCCTCTGCTTTACTTCCTTGTGAGCAAAATATCACAAGATTTGGACATTTCTGAAATACACCTTCCCCAAATTCTTTCACGCTGTCAGGAATGGTTATTTCATTTAATAATGGCAAATTGCAAATTGCATAATTTTCAATCTTTTGTAAGGTCTTTGGCAACGTAATACTTGTTATTTTCCGATGTTGCGCAATTGTCTCCGCTCTCATCATAGATTTCATATAGGTTCCTGCGAAAGCAGCATATCCTATCTCTGTAACAGTGTTCTTTCCAATTCTTTCAGGAACAACAACGATAGAATCCTTGCCCTTATAATTGATAATGGTCAGTGTTCCATCTTCTCTTTCCTCGTAGCTCCACAATTTTCTTAAAGCTGTGACAGAATCCGGCGCAGCATTTAGTTCGCGCATCAACTTTTTCTCTGCACGTCTTTGTTCCGCAACCAAATCAGCAGTACGATTTTTAAACTCCAAAAGCCATGCAAGCGCTTCTATCTTCTGATTCTGCGAAGCATATGCTATCATTTCATCACGCTTTTTTGACGTAGTAAGCCAGCCTTCTCTCTCGACAACTGCCAGTGCATCAACAGCATTCTCATCAATTAGACTGCGTATTATCTCATATTTTTTCATCTTTTCTTGACGAAAATGAGCGAGAAAAAAAGCAAAGATATTGATATTATAAAAACGTTTTTGTGTAATATCAAACATTTTTTGCGTAAAGCGAAAGGACTTTCCAGAAAGCTCAATAGAAAGTTGCTGCATTATATCAATATAATCTTTGTCAGCAAGCTTTCCTACAAGAGAACCAAATTCAAACCAATAACCATCCGCCAAGGTTCCTTTTGTCATTGCAAAAACACGCTGTTCTGAAAGCATAATATTCTGTTCTTTTAACGCCTTATATACAACTGTATCCTGTGCAAATATTGCAAAAAAGAGCATCTCCTCTGGCTGAAAAAACAACTTTTCTCTCTCTGCAAGTAGATAATTAAGCACTGCAATGCGCTCCTTGTCTGCAAGAAATGACAGTGATGTACCATCATCTCGCTTTGCCTTTTTGACAAATTTCATCCCTTGCAGACAGCGTGCTCCTTTCAAACCACCCCGAAAACATTTTAGCAAATACAGTGAATAATTTGTGCGATAATTTGTACGATATTTTGCATGTTTTTCACCGATATGACAATGATATTTTATCTCGATTTCTTCGGTTGAAGGAAAATCAAAAGTTGCACCTTTTTCCACCAACACTTTGACCACCTCCAACCCTCGAAAGCGGCAGGCAAGTCCTAGCGCTGGCGCAGACATCTCCACATATCCAAGCGTATCATAGATATTGCAAATCTCCTCGGTAGTGCTATTAAGAACTGCTTGTTGCAATCGAATGGCTTTTTCTTCCTGTGTCAGTTCCATATCTATCCCTTCTTTATAAAATCTCCCTTACTTGTATAAAAACCGTATCCCTTTCCGCTTACAATACGCCGCTGCCTTGCTTCCTGCAATACAGGTTACAGTCAAATTGGAACTTTCTTCAAATGTGTCGAACCCCAAACCGCGCGTCTTGTTTTTTATGCGCTGTATGGACCTTGGCAACACAATCTCCTTTAAATTGGGGCATTTGGCAAATGCGCCTGCACCGATTTCCTCCACGCCCTCACTAAGGTACACGCTTTCTAACTGTTCACAGTCAAAAAATGCATCCCTTTTAATAATTTTCACAGAATGTGGAATTGTAATTGTCTTGAGAGAGGTACAGCCCAGAAAAGCTTCCTCGGCGATCACCTCCACGCCCTCACGCAATTGTACAGTTTCCAACTGTTTACAATAAGAAAACAGTCTGCATTCCACTGTTCTAATCCCCTGTGGCATAACAAAAGATTTTAGAGATGTACAATGATAAAAGGCACTTGCACCAATTTTCTCCACATTTGCCTGAATCTCAAGTTTTTCCAAAGATACACATCCACTAAATGCCCCTTTTTGGATTTCCTTGACAGGACCCAAAATATCAATCTCCTTTAATGCTGACATATCACTAAAAACATGCTCTCTAATAATTTCCACAGGTTCTGGAATAGAAAGCCTCTTTAGAGAACGACATCTATAGAATGCCTTTGCGTCTATTTGCTTCACACTTTCAGGAAGACTGATTTCTTCCAGACATTCCATATCTTCAAAAGCACCAAAACCAATTGATTGTATTGTTTTTGGTAAAATAATCTTCTTAATTTTTCTGTGTTGCTTTAATTGCTCGATGGTTGCTCTAGTTCTGTAAGCTTCTCCTGTAAATGCACTTTGTCCAATTGCTGTGACAATACTTTTGCCAATTCTCTCTGGTACAATAGGCTCCACAGAATCCCCTTTATAGTTTGTGATAATCAATGTGCCCTGTGCATTCTTTTTATAACTCCAAAGGGTTTTTAACACTGTGACAGAATCTGGCGCGGCATTCAGCGCACGCATCAATTTTTTGTCCGCATTTTTCTGTTCTGCTACAAAATCAGCAGTACGATTTTTAAAATCCAACAGCCACGCAAGCGCTTCCGTCCGGTTATTCTGTGAGGCGTAACCTATCATTTTATCACGCTTTGACGGCATACTAAGCCAGCCTTTACACGCAACAGCCGCAAGCGCTTCCACCGCATTGGCATCAATAAACCCTCGCATAATTTCTGTTTTATTCATTTTGTCACTCTGAAAATGAAAGACGAAAAATAAAGCAATCTCTTTATTGCAAAAATGCTTTTTTATAATCTCATAATTCCAATCTGTACACCGAAATTTCTTTCCTTCAAGCTCTAAGGCAAGCTGCTGTAAAACTTCAAGACAATTCTCAGTAGAAACTTGCTTCATCATTTCGTTATACTTATACCAATAACCCATATTTAAATCAAGACCATCTGCAATTGTATCCACTTCAACCTTTGCAAGTTTCACGCTGCTTTCTTTCAGCGCCTTATAGATTGATGTATCCCTAAAAAAAATTGCATAGTACAGTACATCTTCTGGCTGAAACACAATTCTTTCTCTCTGTTCCAAAAGAAATTGCAACACCGCAACACGTTCTGTGTTTGAAAGAATAGATAATACCTCGCCCGAATCCTGCTTAACACTCTGTTCTAACATCATACCTTGAAACCAGAAAGGCTTCTTGGGAATTTTCAACAAATAACAGGAATAATTTATATGAGAACCTCCTTTGTTCACATAACAGTTGGATTCTACGGCAGTTTCTTCTGTCAAAAAGAAATCAAATGTTATACCTTTTTCTACCAATGATTTCACCATATCAAGTCCCCTAAAACGACAGGCAAGCCCTAGCGCTGGCGCAGCTTTCTCCACAGTTCCAAGTTCCTTATATTTTGTAGAAAGTTCCTCGACAGAACAATTTATAACTGCACGCTGCAATATGATAGCTTTTTCTTCTCGTGTCAGTTCCATAATAACATGTTTCCCCTTTATCTATTATCATCGATTCGATATCGCACATGCTTCTCCTTGCAGTATGTTTCTAGTGGACTCCCCTTCGGTCCAACGATTGTCAATTTCTTGCGATACTCAAAGATACAAAATAAATCACGACCAATATTGTTTGTTTTTCTATAAGTACAATTGGAAGCAGAAGCGCACTGTTCACAATGATAATCAGTATTTTCCATACTTAACCATTGTAATGACTGTGAGACCCTAACTTCACACAAATTTTTACAACGCCAGAATGCATGCTCACCAATTTCCTTTATCCCCTCGCCAAGAAACACCTTTTCTAAGTTAGGGCAAAAAGAAACTGCATGTTTTCTGATTATCTCTACAGTTTTGGGAATCGTCAAGCTTTTTAGAGAATCACACCCATGGAATGCATATGCTCCAATTTCCCGAACTCCTATTGGAATATTGATTTCTTTCAAGGATGCCATTTTGCTGAAAGCTCCTTCTCCAATGAATTCAATGGTGTCTGGAAGTATAACTTTTACAATCTCATTATGTTGTTTTACTTGTACTTCTGTCGCTTTAGGATTATAAAAATTTCCCGAAAATGCCCCTTTGCCAATCGCTGTGACAATTCCTTTGCCAATTTTTTCTGGGACAGTGACCTCAGTCTCTTTTCCTTTGTAGTTTGTAATCATCAATGTGCCATCTTCTCGCTTGCGATAACTCCATATCTGCTTTAATGTGGCAACAGAATTTGGTGCAGCATTCAGCGCACGCATCAATTTTTTGTCTGCTTTTTCTTGTTCCGCTACAAAATTAGCTGTGCGATTCTTATAGTCTAACAGCCATGCCAACGCTTCTGTCTTGCCATTTTGTGTCGCATAGTCTATCATTTCATCGCGCTTTTTAGGTACATTCAACCACCCTTCTTGTTCAATGCGCATAAGTGCTCCTGTAGCATTCTCCTCAATTAAACTGCGTATCAGTTGATACTTTTTTATCTTATCCCGCTTAAAATGCTCAAAGAAAAACATAAAAATTTCTGTATTGGAAAAGCGTTTTTTTGTTACTTCATTAATATTTTCCGTATAATGAAATTGATTTCCCTTTAGTTTCTTGGAAATTTGCTCCATAATACTCAAATAAGCCTCATTATCCGCTTGTTCTGTCATTGTTATATATTCCACCCAATATGGATTCATTGCGCTGGCGCCATTTGCAATTGTTTGTACGCGAATCTCTAAAAATTCAATCTTTTGCCTATTTAATTCCTCTACAATCGCTGTATCCTCGAAAAAAATCGCATAGTATAACATTTCTTCTGGCTGAAAGGAAACTTTCTCTTTATTCTCTATAAGATATCGCAACACTGCAACACGCTCTGTATCCGAAAGAATTGGTAGTGACTCTCCCACTTCTTGTTCAGCGCATTGTGCAAGTGTCATACCCTTAAAACAAAATGCACCCTTTAAATCCTCATCGAAAACACGTAGCAAATACAATGAATAATTTGTGCGATAATTTCCAGAATTTCTGCCAATATAGCATCCGTACCACTCCTCAATTCTTCTGGTTGACGAAAACCGAAAGGTTGCACCTCTTTCCACTAATGCTTTTACCACCCCAAGTCCTCGAAAACGACAGGCAAGTCCGAGTGCTGGCGCGGTCATTTCAACAGAACCCAATTCCTCATAGCGCTTAGAAATCTCCTCAACCGAATAATTAATAACTGCATGCTGCAATTGCGCCGCTTTTTCCTTCTGTGAAGCTTCCATCAATGTCCTCCTTTATCACAATTACAATTCATCTTTCCTAAGTACCAATTTAATCGCCCAAGACGGAATATCATAATTATTGTATGTGCTATGTGCACTTTTTTCATCCTCAACAAATACGAATGCAGTGTCATAAGATGGTTTCTTGTTTGGAAATGGTCCAAATCCATCCGTAAAATAAATTAGCCCTTTTAGATTGTCAAATTCCTTATTATGCACTAATATATCAACATACTCAAACACAGGGCGAAAGTCTGTCCCGCCCAAACCATGAAGCTTCATATGTTTTAGATATTCATCAAATTCTTCTTGCGTAGTAATCTTAATATCTTCTTGAATGTTTGCATCACACTGAATAATATGCAGATTAATTTTCGTAAAAAAACTCTCTGTGCTCTTGAGAATATTATAAGTTTTCTGTACAAAAGTCTGCACCAAATCACCCGAAGTAGAACCTGATGTGTCAATTGCAACCACAAACTCTCGTATGCGTTTTACCTCCTTGTATTCTAGTGGCTCTATCAAAGGCATATTCTCATACAATTCCAATCCATAAGTATAAAAATTATAGTCAAACTCATCAGGATTGATTTTCATCATTTCCGCTCTGACTGCAAACTTTTTAAGAAACTCCGTATAATCATAGCGTTCTCTATTCACTTCCCGCAGATTTTGTGTCAGCAGTCCTGCCCCTATTCCTTGACTTTTCAAAAAGACTTCCAGTTCTGTCTGCATACGAAGTGAAATATCTCCCCAGCTTTGTAAAAGCAACAATCGATTAGGCACAATTATTGCGGTGTTCATACCATTTGGCGCAACCGTTTCATGTTCCCCAAAAACAGTATAGAGTCCCTTTTGTTTTTTCTGCTCCTCTGTAAGATACCAAAGACAGTGGTCATCTCCTTTAAATAGTCGTGACAGCCTTTCCACCAAGTCATCAGAAAGCTTTTCATCCAAAAAGTATCGATATATTTTTTCTGCGGAAATTGTTTGAATTTTCTTTTTAAACAAATCAAAGAATTGAACCTGTTCTCTTGCTTTTGTGATGTTTAGATAACTTAGTTCCAAGTCGTTGATAGCACTCTCCACCGCAATGTCACAAGCAAGATCCCACATGGTCTGATTTACTAATGTATTTACAAAAAAATGTTTAAATACGCAATGCAAAACACTATGCAAAAAATTGCGCGTTGGATAGTTTTCATCAAGTTGATATGCATTTAGAATATGTACCGGATCATACACATAGACATCTCCATCGCAAGCAGAGAACGGAGTTATCTCTGGATTTGGCGCAATTCTAAACTGATTTAATGACATGTCCATAAAACGCATATTGACTAGCAGCCGATTTTTGGACATCTGGATAATTTCGGCTGCTACCTTTTCTATTTTTTCTTTCTTTTCCTGTTCCATTTTAATCCCCCATGCCGTCTTTTGGCAGCATAAATAATAAAAAATGCTGTCTTTTATTATTTTTATGTGCTTGTCTTTACTATGTTATTATCAGATTTTTAGCTATTTATTTTCTCCCTTTTCGGAAAAGTGTTCCCAGTGTCTATTAGCCCGAACTAACCTGAATATTCATACATTTTCATATTGTTCAGGCAATTGGAGTAAATTGAAATTTTGCATTTCACTCTCTTTCAAACCCTTCACGAACCCATTTTACATAAGCCCACTGACGTTTTGTAGTATCAACTATGTTTTCATCAACAGGTGTTCCGCACTCTTGATATACATAAAACTCATCAAAAGAACTTATGTACTTATTGGCATAATACTTACATCCTTGTAAATCTGTGTTGTTTGCTTGTTCCTCTGTTATTTCTCCCATGCACTCAAAATTATCCGGAAGTTCGGATATCGGCATATCATCTGCAAAAAAGTGTTGTTTTCCCATAATAAGCATCGGTGGCAAAGCGCCAGTATCCGCTTCATTCTTACTTTTTAGAGTTGACCCGCAACCAAACAAACCCAATACACATATTAATGTCAGAACTAATACTGCTAATTTTTTCATAATCTGCACCTTCCTAAAATTTTGAAAAGCCTATTTTTAACGGGTACACAATTCCGAAAAGGGAGTTTATTTTAGAAATAATAGAAAAACTTGAAATGTGTTTAATTGCAATAGGTGAATTGGCAAGCTTTTTCTCATATTTCTTTATTGTCTTTGGATTCCCGTATTTTTTTCCATTAGACGTAATACACAAATCCTTAATCCCTAAATCCAATCCTATGTTCCCATTTGTATATGGCATTTCCACATGTTCTGTTTCTACCAGCACTGACACAAAATACTTCCCACTGGATGCCTGTGAAACCGTGGCTGATTTTATTTCCCCCTTAAATTCTCTGTGCAGCTTTGCTTTTACTGTTTTTCGTTTTGGTAATTTTATCTTTCCTTTCTCAAAATCTACCACAATATTCCCATTCGTGAAATTTGTCCTGTAAGAGTTATGGCTGTCATGCTTGCTCTTGAACTTTGGATATCCTGCATGTTCTTTGAAAAATTTCTGGTATGCGCAATCCATGTTATAAACTGCATTTGTCAGGGCAAATTTGTCTACTTCCCTTAACCAATCATACGCCTG
>CAJUAE010000051.1 GCA_910583965.1 uncultured Lachnospiraceae bacterium | reverse complement strand
TTCAGCCAACCGCTGGGCTTTGGTCGGCAGGCTCATGATTCCGAGAGCCTATTTTCATTGAATAAAATGACTGTTACCAAATGTGCATTTTAATTTGTTGGACTAGCCCAATGTAACAGCTTCCTCTAAATGGCTAAAATCCTCTTTGAAAGGCGTAAAAAAGAGCGCTTCGATTATTTCCGAAACGCTCCTTAGGAATCTGTGAATTTACACTGGTTTTGTTGGACTCCGAGATGAAAATTGCATTATGGCGTATTATGATGTACCAACGCAAAAAATTTTGTTGGACTTTTGTTGGACTTCCGGTATTTTTGTTGTACCCAAAATCCGCATCACACGGGGCAATTTTACTCTGAATTTTGAATTGTTAACCTTCTAATAATACACGTTTTCTTTCTATCATTTCCCCGATTCTCTCGATATATTGGGAAACATCCTTGACATTCTCGCTTCGCTCAATGCGTCCGTCAGGGTACACCCTTTTCGACACGCTCCCGGCTCCGCAGGCAACTATGGTCTGCTTTTCCTCCATTATAAGTCAAAAAAACTTATTATGGTCTATTGTTGCTTATCTATCCATTTTGACTTAATTTCTAAAAAGTATTATCGAGTATTATTAAGTGCTATAAAAACCTCGTTTGTTGCACTTATGTTGCAGTTGAGGTTTTTCTGTTGCACTCGATTAGCCCAAAGGACTTCTCGTAATACTAAAATAGTTTCATCTGTTCAAAAATTTCATTAAGGGAAGCTTTTTTCTTCCACTCGGTTACTTCTGCATAGATATCCATAGTTGTCTGAATATCTTTGTGCCCCATAATTGTCTGAATTACTTTGATATGGACATCTGCTTCGCATAATCTGGTACAAAAAGTATGTCTTAAATGATGACAGGTAAATTGAGGCAATAACACTGCATCTCTTTTTTCTTTTACTGCCCTGACTTCTTCTGTAGAATTGTGATTCTCAATGATTCTCTTTAATTCCCGGTTGATAGATTCCGGCGTATATACCTCATAAAACCTGTTACAGAAGATAAAGCCCGTCATATCCTCAATCTGTGTTTGGCACGATATTCCTTCTTCTGCCTGTCGTGACCGTTCTTCCATCAAAGCAGTATAAACAGTATCTACCATTGGAATCACCCTGCTACCAGCCTCCGTCTTTGGTTCATTGACAACCCATTTACTTGATGATTTATTTCTTCTTCCCGCAAAATAATATAGAGAATGGTTTATATCAATGGTTCGGTTTTCCATATCGACATCTTCCCATCTCAAACCTATCATTTCTGCTTTTGTCAAGTAAAATCTAAAAAAAATATCATTTCCCGCTTGCAAGGAAAAAGGCACCACAGAACCAGCTCCATGATGCCTTTCCCATATTATTTCCTGCCTTGCTTTATTGCAGCGCAAGCACTTCTTTTTCTCCTGCTATTTCTTTGAAAAACCCGTCATCCATCTTCCAGACAATCTCAATCCGTTCCTCACTGTAAACCTGTACGCTTTCGATTACAGTAAGCAGTTTGTCCTTGTCAAAGGTTTCAAGTGACAGCAGACCTTCCAGTTCTGCCTCCCGTTCTTTCATTTGGAGTGTCTGTTTTTTAATCTGTATAACCTCGTCTTTCAGCTCCGGTATCCTTTTTTCTATTTCTAATATCCGGCTGACTGTGTTTTCATACTCTTTAAGGTACTGTTCCTTTGTGAGCCTGTCGGAACGGTAATCTTCATATAACCTTAGTTTTCTTGAGGACAGCCGCTTTCCCTCTGCCTCCATCACCCTTATTTTTTCTTCAATGACTGATGTCTGCGACCATTCCTTTTTCTTCCTGCCTGCTTCTGCCGACATCATTCCCGCCATAGTCCGGGTACAGGACAGTATGGCGTTCTCAAGCAGCTCTTTGTCCACATGGATTGTTTTACATTCCGCAATGCCGGAAATCGCTGCCTGCCCGCATCGGTAGGCATTCCCCCAAGTGGTAGGGATAAGCCGTCTCCCACAGTACGGGCAGATAAGGATTGGCTGTGCTTTCCGTCCTGTCGGGACATTTTTCTTTTGATGTGTAAACGCTTTTGCATTTGCCATGTCAAACAGTTCCTGCGACACGAGGGGTTCATGCGTCCCCTCCATGATAATCCATTCAGACCTGTCATTTTTTATATGCCGCCTTGAACCGACTGCCGCCTGTTTTGTTTTATTCCAGATGGTCTTGCCGAGATAGACTTCGTTCTTTAACATATCGCCAATGGTTGTAATGGTCCACAGCTTCTTTTCTTTTTCTTTGTGGCTTTTCCTTTTCAGCCCCATTGACTGGAAGTGTTCCATGCAGGTTGGAGTACCCTGTTCATTCAGGAACCTTGCAATCTGCGGTTTCTTCTTACCTTCCGCTGCCATTGTGAATATCATCTTCACAACTTCTGCAGCTTCTTCATCGGGAATGAGCTGGTGTGCGTCCTCTGGATTTTTCATATATCCGTAAGGTGCAAACGCCGCCATGTATTCCCCATGTGCCGCCCTTGTTCCCATTGCACTCCTTACCTTTTTTGACAGGTCCCTGCTGTACATGGAATTGATGATGTTTTTCAGCGCAACGCTCATTCCCCCTGTCATTCCCATGCAGTCCTCACTGTCAAACTGGTCATTAACGGAAATGAAACGTATTCCGAGCAGGGGGAAAATCCGTTCAAGATAATTTCCTGTCTCTAAATGGTCCCTTCCGAACCTTGAGAAATCCTTGACGATAATACAGCCTATTTTCCCCTGCTTTGCATCATCCATCATTCTCTGGAAAGCTGGTCTTTGGAAATTTGTGCCGGAAAATCCGTCGTCAACATACTCCAATGTATCTGCCATATTGGAAAGACCGTTGCGCTGCATATAATCCCTGATCAATATCCTCTGTGCTGACACGCTGTTGCTCTCTGCCTTTACAATCCCGTCAACATTGTTATCCTCGTCAGAAAGACGGATATATAGTGCAGTCTTTTTATTGTCCATTGCCTGCCGCCTCCCTTTCCTTTGTGTATGCCACCAGTTCATGCAGCATGTCATCATATACCAGATGAACGGTCACTTTCCCTGCTGACAAAACTTCGATTTTGTCCACGAACGCATCCACCATCTTTTTTGTCAGGTGCCGGATATTCCTGTATTTTTCAATGGCAGTTTCCCAGTCCCTGCTGGCACAGTAATTCCTGTCATACTTCTTCTGGTATTCTGTAACCTCATTTATTCTTTTACGGAGTTCTGCTTCTTTGACTGCCTCCTTATTTGCTAATGTTTCATACTGTTCCGCATCAATCAGACGCTCCGCATAATCTTCATATAACTGCTGTCTGCGTTCCGACACCTTTTCCATGTCATGGTGCAGTTTCTGGATCTCCTTGGTAAGCACGTCATACTTCTCCATGCTTTCCGCTTTACGGTTCATTCTCTTTAACATTTCCATGCTGTCAACATACACATTCATGTGGACACGGATAACACGGAGGACTTCATCATTAACGGCATTTTCAGAAACGCTTTTCCTGCTGCATCCCTTTTTTGTCAGGTGTCCCCCACATGCAAAATTGGCTGTCCCGTTTGAACTTTTTACAAGGTACATGGTTGCTCCGCAGTCACCGCACACAATCTTCTTTTTATAGAAGTTCCGGCAGGCAAGTTCTCCCTGGTTTATCCTTCCATAATGCGTGGATTTTTCATGTACCTTCTTTAACCTTTCCTGTGCTTTGAGGTACAGCGCCCTCGGAACTATCGCTTCATGGGTGTCCTCCACCATGATCCAGTTCTCTTCCGGCTCCTTCCACTGCTTTTTTTCTGCAAAACTGTCCCTGCCATGTTCATTATGCCTGCTGTCCCCTGCATAATAAGGGTTGCAGAGCATCCGTGAAATCGTCCCGCCGCTCCATTCAGGGTTGTAGTTTTTCGGCAGCTCCTTTGTCCTTTTGAAATGCTTGTATGCTTTCGGTCCGATCACGCCGTCATCATTCAGGACTCTTGCAATCTGCGCATATCCCATTTCTTCATTTACGAACATTTCAAAGATGCGCAGCACTACCGGGGCAGCATCCGTATCTGCTATGATGCGGTGTTTATCCAGCGGATCACTCATAAGACCGTAAGCAAGGTTTCCGCTGACATTGCTGCCTTTTTTCCAGTTGGCACGGTAAGACGCCCTGATTTTTTTCGCAAGGTCCCTTGAATAAAACTCATTGAAGATATTTGACATGCACACGGAGAGGTCTGCGCCTTCCCGGATGGAGTCATAACCATCCGTCACGGCAATGAACCGCACTTCAAAGAACGGGAATACCCTCTCCACATAATTGCCTGCCTCCACATAGTTCCTCCCAAGCCGGGACAGGTCTTTCACAATCACGCAGTTAATGCGTCCGTCCCTGATGTCCCGCATCATTTCCTCAAAACCGCTTCTCTCAAAATTTGTCCCGGTCTGTGATACATCCATGTATTCACGTTCTGCCACAATATCCTCTGCGCCTTCCACAAATTTTTTCAAAAGCCCCATCTGGTTCTCTATGGTTCCCCGTTCCCTGTTTGCCTCACTCTCAAGGGAAAGCCGTGCATACAGCCCTGCTCTGAATATGGTCTTTTCTTCTTTTACAGCCGCTGCCGCTGTATCCCTGCCAACATTTACAAAATCAACTTTTCTCGATTTTCTTGCCATCTTACACGACCTCCCTTTCCCTGATATTTACCCTTCCGTTTTCTTCCGTACTTACCGTACAGCCCGCCGACTGTATCTGGCTGAGTGCCGACTGGAAACAGTCCTGAAAACAGAAATCTATCTCAATATGGTTCTTGTCATATACTTTTACCCGCTCAATCAGCTCCACCGCCGCAGTCCTGCTTAGTTCACTGATGTTCTGGTATTCCTTAAAATACCGGAGCCATTCATATTTATCCGTTTTGGCATCAACCACATCCTGTATTGTGCGGCTGATCTTCCGCACCGCATCTTCCGCTTTCTTCCTCTTGTTGTTGTAGCCTTCATACAGTTCTGCATAATCTTCTTTGGATACAATGCCTTCTTTCAGATCTTCGTACAGCATGTCCCTCAGTTCCCTGCACCTTTGTATCTCCTGCTCTTTTGCTTCTTTCTGTCTTTCCAGTTCCTTTATTTCCAGCTCCTGAAACGGCACGGTATTGATGTACGCAAGGATTCTCCCCGCATCCAGCACACTGGCAATATGCGTCTTTAGCACATCAAACACCAGACGCTCCAGCTTGTCTTTTGGGATACGGTGTGTCCCGCACTGCTTCGTTGCAGCATTTTTTGAACAGATATAATAGGAATAAACCTTTCCGCCCGCCGGGACATTCCGCTTGATCATCGGCGCACCGCAGTCCGCACACACGGCAAGCCCCGACAGCACATAGACTTCATCCTCATTTGGCGATGTCCTTGTATCCATGCCGAGAAGTCTCTGGACAATGGCAAATTCCCTCTTGCTGATGACAGGCTCATGATTGCCCTCAATCCTGATCCATTCTTCTTCCGGCTTATCCATAATCTTCTTAATCTTATGGTTTGGCGTGGAGTGCTTTCCCTGTGTCAGTGTCCCGACATATACCTCGTTCTCAAGCACCCTGCGGACGGACATGGAACTCCATTCTGCCTGCTCATGTGTTTTAAAATTATCCTGGATACGGATGCCAAGGCTGTGTTTATACTCCATCGGTGACAATATCCCCTGTTCATTGAGGCAGTCCGCAATGGCTGTCTGGCTCATTCCGTGCAGCTTCATACGGAATATGTCCTTCACCACACCTGCTGCATACAGGTCAGGAACCAGCCTGCTCCTGTCATTTTCATCTTTCTTATAACCATAGGGTGTAAATGCGCCTATGTACTCACCATTCCTGCGCTTTACTTCCAGATGGCTGCGTATCTTTATGGAAATATCCCGGCAGTATGCGTCATTCATCAGGTTTTTGAATGGAACGACAATATCATCCCTGCTGCTTTCCTCCTTGCTGTCAATATGGTCATTGACTGCAATGAACCGCACACCGAGAGCCGGGAACAGTCTTTCAATGTACTTCCCGGAATCAATGTATTCCCTGCCGAAACGTGACAGGTCTTTCACGATCACACAGTCAACCGTTCCCCTTCTGATGTCGTCCATCATCATTTGGAACCCCGGACGCTCAAAATTGGAACCACTGTAACCGTCATCCACACGTTCAGAAACCACTATAATGTCATCTTTGTCTTTCAGGAAATCTTTTATCAGATTTTTCTGGTTGGATATGCTGTTGCTCTCTGCCTTTGCTGCACTGGCAACATCGCCATCTTCTTTTGAAAGTCTCACATAGATGGCTGCATGATAGATTTTGTTTACTGTCTTGCCCATAGCGTAGTCCTCCTTGTTTTCCAAAGGAAAATGCGGCTGCATTTCCTGCACGGCGGCAGGAGCAGGAGCTTTTCCTCCTAAAATGTTAAGCAGGACAAACGCCAGTAAACTTTTATCAGATTTGATGCTGAAACAGATGTGCCTTTCTCACCGGACATCTGCTGTCTTTTCTCGAATCCTATATTAACATATCCTGCGGCATTTTTCCACTGCTTTTTTTATTTTTTCATGCGCCATCTTCCGGTCCCCTCTGTCAAGCCATAAGGAGCAGGTTTTCAAAGGCATCCTCAAAACTTACCCCGTTATTTGCGAAACGTATTTTTACCATTGTGTTCCCGACCTTTACAAGATAGGGGTTCCCAACCTTTCTAAGATACTGCGCTTTCTTTTCCTCCACTGTCCTGTCCCTGTCAATCCTTATTTTGCTGATGTCCTTTAATTCATCCAGTTTTACATCGTCAAAGTCCTGTTCCAAAAATTTTCTGTGTTCTTCTGCTGTCATGCCATTACCTCCCAATTAAAAAATGCTGCCGGATATTTCTGGCAGCTATGTATGCCGGACTGCTGATCCGGCTTGGAAAGGTGTTTTTTGTCCTCTTACCACTTGCTTGCTTCAAGCCTCTTTTGGAAATTCCTGTATATCTCCTTATCCACCCACTTTGCATAATCCTTAGTGTCAATCAGTCCTTCTAAGTCATATATTCTGGAACGCATGGACTGCTCCACCCTTTCAGCGCTGTATTCCCCCAGTTCTGTCAGCTTCACAGTCAGCTTTTTCCTGATTTCTTCCTGCATGGTCTGCGGCATTGCCATTATATAGTAAGGCGGCAGATACGGCACACCGCTGTGCATGACTGCATCCTCATACTGATAGCTTTTTTCAAAGCTGAGAAGAAATTTCCGTATCTGGACTCTGGCTTTTCCCCGGTTCTCCTCACTGACTAATTCTGTCAGCCCGTCAAAGAACTGGACCAGTTCCGATTTTGTAAAACCCATCTTTTTATACTCCTTTCGTACTGCACATACCCTTGCTCAGAATGACATACTCTGCCCTGCAACGGACATATATGTAAAAGCCGGACACCCGCCCGGCTCTAAAATATCCTTTCTTACAGTCTGACACTGCTATCTGTCCTCAATCCCTGCCATTTCAATAGATACTCCCATATCTCCTGCGTTTTCCTTTTTTAAAGAAAGCCACTACTGAAACAACAAGTACGGATAACACAAAAAATACGCCTGCTGTTGCAACTACTTTAATCCTGCCCATATTTTCCACCTTTTCCTTATTAGTTGTACCTGTCAAACACGCCTACCTGCACCTGTACACCCTCCGTGATCCTGTCAAGCGTTTCTTCGTCAACCTTTCCCATGTGTTCTATGATACGGTCAAAGTTCAGTGCCGTCACCTGTTCGCATAATGCGATGCTGTGCTGGTCAAGTCCCTCCGTCTTATATGATGATATGAATACATGAGTTGGAAGGCTCCGCTTCTTGTAAATCTTTGTTGACAGCGGAACTACCGTAATGACAGTGCTGTGCTTGTTTGCCCTGTTGTTGCTGACTACCACCACCGGGCGCATACCGCCCTGCATACTTCCCTGATACTGTACGCCCAAGTCCACATACAGTATATCGCCTCTCCTTATCTTCATCAGCAGCTTTTTCCCCCGCCCCATATCGGTCTTTCCTTATCGGCAGGACACGTTGTTGTATCGTATATATGGTACTGCATGGTGGAAAGCTCAAAGAAGCCTACACCGATGTTAGCGGCATCATACATAAATTCTTCCAGATCGGACTCGTCCTCTGTTATGTCAGACATATTCTCCACAACAACCGTATCATACTGCCCGGTAATCAACTGGGTAATCAGCATGTTTACCGCATCACGGTCAATATCCCTGCCCGGTCCCTTGTTGACAATAGTTTCATTCATCAGCGCTATCCCTGCCACGCTGCACTTCATACGGTTCTCCTGGATAATCCTGCGGAGATTGCCTTCTGACTTGTTGGAGTTCATAAACATAACTGCCGGATGCACAAGCAAGCCGACCTCAAAACTTTTCACATTACTGCACATGATAATCACCTGTTCTTAACTGTTCAGTACCTTCACAGTTACCGCAGCCCATTTAAAATCACCTTCGGTGATGGGGCTGCTTTTATCATGCTGAAGGTATTCTCACGCCCCACGCAGTAAATGCGTGGGGCTGTCCTGAACAGTTATGCCCTTTCTTATATTCTCATTGACTGAAACAAAAGAGAAGTTTTTGCCGGCATTATCCTCTCATACAGGAAAGCCTTGTCTGCCGTTACCTGATAACTGCAAGGCTTGCCTGTATCAGAGGATAACGTGGCGTTTCCGCCACATTACCCCTCTGTCCAATCTGAAAATATCAGATATTGCTCTCGCTGGTCCCCGAACCGGGTAACATACACTGGGACGGCTTATATCCCACGCTGCGCCTCCATCATGCCCAACCAGACGGAATCCACAGGCAGCCACTCCCGGAAAATGCTTTTCGCTGAAATTCCGGCGCTGTTTTATCTCATTATCTCTGACTGCCATGCCAGTAGACACAATCCTCTGCTCTATACCTTCACAGGCAACAATGTTATCCATTGCAGGTATATCTTCGCACGAAATGGGATTCTGCCACCCCTTTATCGTCACGCAAGCGTAGACGGATAAAAAGGCGAAAATAAAATCAGATGTATGCGTGTCCTATTGAATTGTTTTGGCTTTTTCAAGCCTGCAACTATCATAACTGAAAAGGGAAGATTTTCAGAGTGCCAGATTGCACTATTTGTAGCTGATATATGCCACCTTGACTATTAAGCTGAAAACAAAAAAAGACCAGACTCCAGATATAATCTGTTGTCTGATCCCTCTTTATATTAAATCATACTCAATCCGATGTAATCAGCAATTACACTGTGGAAATATTGCTTTAAGATTCTTCTATCGTTCCAAATCTTACGGCTTTCCTTAAATAAGGTCCAAGCCTAAAGTATCTCGTCACAGCCTCAAACTATGTATAAAATACCTATATGCTGCTACGAAATTCCTACATATCCAAAAATCCTAAAAATTTTTTCCACTCCATGTATCCCTTCAAATCTCCATAACTGTATTTCGACTGCATAATATCTTTTACAATTTTTACCCAGTCTGTTTTCTCTGAAAAATTCCATGAAGCAGAATTTCTCTGTTCTGCATTTTTTACGGCTTTCGCAACTGCGGCTTTCAGAACTGTATCTTCAAAGCTGCCTTTTCCGCTTTCTTTCAAATTTGCAGTGTACGCATACATTTCAGCCGTATCGCAATTTTTCGGATCTACCTTCGACACATCCACCATCCGTTCAGTTACATTTCCCGACTTATCCCATATCTTCACCTTATATACAGGGTTTTCCAAGTCAAAGTCCTGTGTTTTATAAACGGAAATAGATGATCCGGTCACTACCTCTGCACCGGAAAACACCGTAATGTCACCTGTTTCCTTATCAGCACCATGCAGAGTGGCTGTCGCCTGTCCTGATGCTTGTACTGCTTCTGCCGCCTGTTTTGCAAAGCTTTCTCCTGCTACATTTTGTTCCTTCTTCCTTGTTTCATAACCTGTTATCGGGTATCCTGTTGCTCCTATTCCATTAACACTCATTTCCAAGTCCTCCAATTGTCATTAATATAGTATTAAAAATAGGGAATGGCTATTCTGTTTTTATGGTACGTTAAAAGTAACCTGTCTGTTTACTGTATTCCACGGTCTGTTATATGAAGTGCCACTATATCTAAATGTATGTGAACCACTTGATAACACGCCACAGTCAAATATGTATATGAAGCCCGTTACAACAGGTGATCCAACAGGTGTTGAGTCGTAAAGTTCTACCTTTGTCCCGTCAATATACCCATATGCATATCCATATCCTACAACTTCTACAACTGCATACACTCTGCCAGTGTCCGTATCCTGCAAAATATCGGTTATGGTTGCACTCGTAATTGGAGCTGCAGGTTCTCTAGGCTCAATACCGGCTTCACCAGCCATTTCCGAAACATACTTCTGGATATCACTTACTTCTGTTACAGACATTTCGGGTTCTGCCGCAAATGCTACCGTTGAAAAAACCATACATAATGCAAGAACTAATGTAATTAATCTTGAGATTTTTTTCATGATACTTCCTCCTATTCTAATGATTTAATATATGCCATTCCCTACTCTACATAAAATTGTACAACCTAACAGAAAATGTTCAATAGGTCTTGCAGAAAGTGAACTGTTTTTGCAGAAAATGGCACATCGCAAAACTATTCATAAAAAGATATAGGAATATCCTATACACCTTTCTTAATTATAACCTAAATCCTTTATCAAAATAAAAAAGACCAAACTAAATCATTTTTCTCAAGTCTGGTCTTTAAATATTACTAATATTTGTGTCTAAGTATTCAAGGATTATTTATCAAATCATACCTTTTTCCATAACAACATATTATCCACAAACTCTGTTACCAACTTACCAGAATTTTTAAGCCATGAAAGATACGACCTTATTGTACTTCCTAATAGTGCATACTGCTCATAATTCATCACGAGATTGTGCTGCGTGAAAACCTGCTGCAAAATTATTTCAAAGTTCATTGGCTTTTCGCATAATGCAATAAGAAATTCTGCATTTTCATAAACCTTAGATATATTATATTGCACTAGCTCTTGTATATCCTCTGTTGGCTTTGCATGAGCCGGAACGAACATCTTTGCCTGCATCTTTCCTACCTGCTCCAAAGTATGCAGATATGCCTCTACATCATATATAAATGTGAATTTATACTTATCCAATGTTTCCTTACTGTTTAGACAATCTGCTATAAAAGCTACTCCGTCTGGTGTCCTGATTCCGATCATATCAAAGAAATGTCCCGGCAAATCTATCACAGACAAACTTTTGGGAAAATCGGCATCACAGATTTCCGTAACCTCACTTGGCTTCGCCATAAGGAATTTATGTTGCAGTTCTTTAAGCGGATAACCGCCGAACAAAAAAGAGGGTTCTAAAACAGGGTATCGTGTAAAAGCTGCCTCTATACCCCGGCTAAATATTTTGCAACCCGTCTGTTTTTGCAAATACTGATTTCCACCAATATGATCTGCATTGGAATGTGTGTTTATAATGGCTTTTAGTGTCCAGCCATTTGTATCTAAAATCTGTCTTATTTTCCTTCCAGCGTCCTTGTCGTTACCGCTGTCAATCAGGTACGCCTCTGTTCCATTTTCCACATAAACACCTATTCTTGCCGGAGACTCAATATAATAACTTTGCTCTCCTACCTTTATCAACTCATACATTTTCATTTACTCCTCTTGATATTTTCTGCTCTAAGGCTATGAGGGTATCTCTTTCTAATTCCAAAGGCATTGATCCAACATTGTCATACACAGTGCAGCAATCACACGCTTTCACACCTGTACCTGTAAGATTTTTCATCTTGACCGCACATAATGTCCTGCAATCATCTTTCCTGTCATAGTTTTTGCTACCAACCCATGTAGCTAATAAGCACTTATCTCTAATATCATCTGCAATTTCAGCACCGACGCAACGCCCAGGACACTCCTGAACCGTCCCCGACAGTCTTATATACATACCATTGTGCATCTGCTGGCATTTTGCCGCCCCTGCATAACCGGAAATCCCTTCTTTCTTCAATGTGTCTAAATCAGTTATTCCCATATTAACAGCCGACATATAAATATCTGAATAGAAATCAGACAGCCATTTAACATTTAACATATCTTTCTTCCCTTGTCATAATATTACTCTCATCATACCGGGAAATCAATTCTTTATTTGTTTCAAATTGTCCCAAAAGCCATTCCAGCTCATCGGTTCCTTTGCCACTGACCATAGTAGGAATCGTAATTACTGTTATATTCCTATGCATAGCCCATTCATACATAACCACTGTTTCATCGCTGACTTCTGGCGTAACCGGGGCAGCAACAAGCGCTAATCTTTTTCCCTTTGCAGGATCATTGAAACCATATTTTACAAGCAGTTTTAACACATAATCCCTTTTTTCCGTATAGCTTGTTATTCCACCGTCTTTTCCGCATCCAACCATACGATCCTGAATTTCCGGCACGAATGAATTTCCACCCAGTAAGATACTTACATTGTCATATTCAGACAGTCTACGGACTAATTCTTCTGCTGTTTCAATTCCATCATACCCACAGTCTTTGGCAATTTTATCATCGCCTAATGCTGTTCCTTTCGTAAAAATACCTATTTTAATATCCATTTGCCGCAGATCATCTAAGATGCCAAACAAATCGGGAATCTTAAAAATCTCTCCGATACCAAGAAACTTAACAGACTCCAGTCCTATTTTTTTAGCCTCTGACAAGATCTGTTTCATATCAGCCCATTTTAACAGCTTGTGTCCGTCAAGAATTTTTCTTACATAAAAATCATCTTCCTGATTAAAGCAATGCGGACAACGCTGTGTGCAGGTAGTTCGGTACATTCCTGCAAACTCTCTTTTCAATGCATCCATGTCAATTACATCATTCTGCCCTCTAAATTCACCTTGTTCAAAACGCTTTTTCAATGTATTTATTGCATCAATCGCATTATCTGACGCTAATTCAATATCTAACGTTCTTAAACGCTTTACCTTGTATACATTGCCGAAAATGTGACAGACCTTATCCAGCAGACCACATTCTTTCAGTTCAGCCACCTCACTGTCTGTCAACTGTACATTTATGTACTTTGTATCTTCATAATCCACAAATGACCAACCATTTACATCAACATGAAAATCTTTAGGAAATACCTGATAAATTTCCGGTATCTCCAAATCCATCAATCTTTTAAATACTCGTCTTTCTTTAAATTGGTAATCATACAAATTTCTGCCCCTTTCGTGTTTTCTATATATTTTTATTTACATAGTACATTACCTCAAATCTCACACTAGCATTTTTAAACTATAACAATGTTTTTGTTGGCTTGGGATTTTGAAATGTCCATGTTTCCCAATATAGCACCTTATAAAACAGAATCAATACCTGTTGCAGAAAATGGGTTCTTTGAGCAGAAAACGGATATACAAGAAAATTTCCCCCCTATGATAAAACTGCTCTCTTTGAATTATTTTACCCCTAATATTCCTCTACCCATCTTATTGCAACCTCCCTTGATAAACCGAAATTAATTCCTCCGGGCTTGGCAACCTCCCTATTCCAAACAGGCTATCCCACTTACATCTTGTTTCATTGTTCATAAAACCAATCAATATAGCTTTTTCCATTTCCTTCCTAATCTCACTTTCGCTTTTTCTCTCTCTTCTGGCAATTTTTTTAATCACATCTTTGGCAGCTCTTTCACTCATGATCTTCTCCTTTTAGGTACTATAACTTCTTATCGTTAATTTCTTACAACTGATATGTTAATTCTAACTAATGTATACTGATTTAGTAAACTATTTTGTGTCTACATATTATAACATTACTCGACAAGGTAATAAATTGAACCAAAACGGAAGTATTAAAATTCACTTAGGTCAGCTACTTGAAGCATCTGGTCTAAGCAAAAACAAATTCTGTCAGAAAGCAGAAATTCAACGCTCTCAACTAAACGGGTATATCAACAATACCATTACACGATTGGATACAGATGTACTTGTGCGGATATGCCGAACATTGGATTGCTCTATTGCAGATTTGCTAGAGTATATCCCTCCAGATCTTCATTAAAAGAAACGACGGCTTTGATTTTTCAAAAGCCGCCGTATAAAAATCAGTGTATAAAAGTGTCTTTGTTTTGATATTGTTCCACACACGATAAAGACTTTGAATTATTTGCTCATATCTATAACAAAAATAATTTCATTAATTAATTTGTATATGCCCTTTCATCCATACGCTCCCAATGAACTTTTTCTTTGTTGATAATAATTGTAATATGCTCAGTACTATACGCTGCCGCAATTTTCTCCAGCTCCTTCACTATATCGTTCTCACTCATTCTCAATGCGCTTTCAACGTCTGTACTGTTCCAAAATGCTTGTACAGCGTTTATCATGCCCTCAATTTGACAGTCACGTTCACCGATTGTAACCGTTTCCGCTTCTGAAATATTGTAAGAAAATTGATAATATAAACTACACCTTGCCACATTACTACTTCCATTAGTGAATTTTTCTGAAAGGTATTCGCCATAATAAGGATTATCCGGTTCTGTCCCAGTGTAGATACTCTGAATTGTTTTTCCGTTTTCCATGCCGGACAGGAGTACCGTCAATTTTATAAAGGAAAGTTCCTCCTCAGTCAAAGTGACCGAAAAATCATTCCATTTAGTATCTTCATCAATTCTTTCAGCTCTTTCTCGGTTCTCATTTACCCATGTCAGCAAAGCGTTGTTAAAATCAGCAATCGACATATCCTGATAATTTGGGGATTTCAATACCAACAGCGATTGATAATCTTCTTCTGTTCCGTTGGGATATTGACGGGTTTCCTGTTCGTCATTGCCTTGCGTCTGCTCATTTTCTTTGTCTATGCCCTGTATGGGAGCCGGAAAATATGCGTATTCAATGGAGATTTCCATTTTTTCTGTTTTTAATTGTTTAATTAGATTATCCGTATCACTTTGAATGTCAGCCAATATGGAATTAGTATTCTGCAATTCCTCAACTGTCTTATCGCCTAATATATCCTGCATACCCTTTATTACATTTAAGCGGGCAGCATTGTATTCCCGGATAGTAAGCGTGTCAGCGTCTAAAATAGTTAAGGAAAATGAATATTCCAACCTTGCGCTATCTGCTGAATTAGAAGTCCTCACTTCCTCGCTGAAATTTTGGGTTTCCCATTCATCTCCTGCAAGTGGCAGCACATAAAACAAGAATGAAGCTGTTCCGTCGGTATCTTTCACCCCATAGAGAATTTGGCTTTTCCAAAACCTTTCCAACAAATCTCTGTATTCTGCCGTATCTGTCAACTTTGCAATATGGTTTCGATAATCTGAAACAGTCATATCCTCATAACCGTCTAATTGCAGAGCCAACAATTTTTGGTATTCCTCTTTACTAAAGGAATTGTCCGGCATTTCCCCCGGTTCCGAAGCAGCGATAGGGGAATTGGTGATCGATACGTTGCTCTGTTCCGGCGAACTGTTTCGCCCTGCACACCCTGTAAACACACTCATAGTAAAAAGGGTTGCAAGAATGATTGTTAAATATTTCTTCATAGTAGAAGCTCCTTTCTGTTACCCTTTCCGGGTACAGTTAAAGAATACTGCCCTAACTTGAATCTATTTTGAATTGAATATGTTTTTTATGTGGAGATAGAAAAGGCGGCAAGCTGAAAAAGCTCGTCGCCTTTGAGATATTACCTAAAACTGTGTTGAAACAATGACGCCTTGCAAGGTATTAGCAACTTCAATTTTTGCTTCATGCAAGTTAAGAATGGTTTTTACAATATACAGTCCTAAACCTGTGCCGCCAGTTTGCCGGTTTCGCGATTGGTCTATCCTATAAAAAGGTTCAAACAGTTTGGAAATGGCTTCGTCGGGGATATGTGCGCCTGTATTCTCAATCGTCAAATTAACTTTTTCATTTTCTTCCCATAACTTCACGATTATTTGATTTCCGGCTTCCGAATACGCCGCCGCATTTCCCAAAAGATTATCCAATGCTTTTTGTAGCAGTTGCATATCGCCTAATATATAAACTTCCGGGGATATGGATTGTTCAACCGTCAAATCCTTTTGCATAAATAAATCTTCAAATGCTGTAAGGCGGTCATTTATGAGATTGCTAAGATTAAGATTGCTTTTTTTGCAAGTATAACCCGGAGTATCTAATCTGGATATTGTTAAAAGCTCCTGTACCATTTTCCCTAAAGTGTCTGTAATTTCCAAGGATTGAGCAAGATATGTTTCCCGGTCTTTATAGCGTCCCACTTGATAAAGCATACCTTGAAGCTGCCCTTTAATAATAGTAATAGGTGTTTTTAATTCATGGGAAGCTGCCGCAAAAAACTCTACCCGTTGTTTTTCAAGCCGTCTTTCCATGTCAATATCAGCTTGTAACTTTTGATTGGCTTCCTGCAAATCTGAAAGAGCAGCCGCCAGTTTCTTTGATAAGTCATTTAAGCTATGAGAAAGCACCCCTATTTCGTCTGTACGGTTAGTAGGGCATAAACCGCTAAAATTCATATCAGCCATTTGCTTTGATAATTTGCTTATCTTTTTAATTGGCTTTGTCATATACCAAGTATAGAAAAAAGCTGCGATTACAGATACCAATAAAATAGTAACACTCAATATAGGCAGCGTTTTTTGAAGTGCTAAAACCACTTGACTTTCTTTATTAGTGTTTTTAGCAAGCAATAAAATATATGTTTCTGTGCTGTCTGCAAACGATATTTCATATTCTCCTGTCGTATCTGTGCTTTTATAATCATCAATTTTATTTCCAGTAAATTTATTTATGTCCGGCAGGGCTATTTCTTTGCCAGAGTTTTGGAATAGGTGAAAAGCAAACTCATTATCATACTGCCTTGTAAGAATATCATTATACCCTTGAATAAAATATTGTACTTCCTCTTTAGGAATATGAGATAATTCCTCTGATAGCATATCAGCCAATTCTTCCACTTCCGCTAAATCATGTGAATAAATATATGGGGCAAAGTGGGATATACACAAATATGTTACAGAGCAACAAGCCACCATAAGTATTGATGTAATCAAAAAAACTTTTACCGACAATTTACTTTTAATCTTCTTTATCAATTCTATATCCCACCCCTCTAATCGTTTCTATGTAGTCAGCAGCACCAAGTTTTTTCCGTAAGTTCTTTATGTGTGTGTCAACAATCCGTTCTTCCCCGAAAAACTCATACTTCCAAAGTGTCTGTAACAGATTTTGCCGCGTTAAAATTCTGCCTTTGTGTATCAGCAGTTCCCGCAGTATTTCAAACTCGCGGGGCGTTAAATCAATGCTTTCTTCCTTTGTATAAACCTTGTACCCCTCTAAATCCAGTGTTAAATCCTTATAGCTCATGGTCTGCGGAATATCATTCTGCTTTGATGAACGGCGTAGGACAGCGGCGATTTTCCGCAACAGTACAGGCATAGAAAACGGCTTCGTGATATAATCATCAGCCTGTAAATCTAAGCCTTTAAGTTGGTTTCCCTCGTCGTCTAATGCCGTAAGCATGATAATAGGCACATCTGATTTTTGCCGGATAACTTCGCAAACGCCAAAACCGTCAATTTTGGGAAGCATAATATCAAGCAATATCAAATCAAAGCTCTGTTCGGAATACTTTGCAAGGGCTTCCACACCGTCAGAAGCCAATACAACACTATATCCGGCTTCCTGTATAAAATCATGCAGTAAAGCCTGTATAGATAAATCGTCCTCAACAATTAAAATTTTATTCATAGCGCACCTCCTAATCGTAAATGTAACATAGTAATTTGAATCTATTGTGTAGATTTAAATTTTTTATATCTTTTATCAATTTTTCCACACTAACACAGCATTTTCAAAATAACTACGCTTTAAAAATGCAGTATTTATCAGCTTTTCTAAATGAAATATAGTCCAGTTGATTAGCAAACGTTATACTAAGTATGTATTTTTTACATAGATTCCGAACTTATAATTCCCAAATTTCATATGTTCTCAATATTTTATAACGGAAATAGATACTTCAGCACTTTCGCTCATCTCTTACTAAAGTTTTATCAACTTTAATTATATGTAGTCAAACAATTAAAAACAAGCAACAAAGTTAAAAAATATACAACGCATTATGTATTAACAGAATTTGTAAAATCATCTATACTGATATAGAAAAATTTTATTTTAAATTTATGTAGAATGATCCCCAAAGCAGATATATCGTTACTACCATTTATTTTTACACAAAGAAATAGAGAAGACTATATTACTATAGCCTTCTCCTCTCCGATTGACACACTGATCAGCTCTTACTTACCGCCTGCATTTGTGTTCTTGCATGATCCTGCACAATCACCATAGCATCCCTTGTAGCAACCACCTTTACAATAGCCTGTACAGCTACCATAACACGTGGAGCAACCCAAAGGCTGAGCAACACCTGCTCCTGCACTGATTTTAGGTTCGTAATTCATAAAGCACTTCTCCTTCCTATAATAATATTTATTAGATATCCCAATATATGGATACTAATATCACATTAATATAACTTCTGGTTTAGACATTTTGGAAAAGAGATTTCACTAATGGACAATTTTCAATCAGATAACCCCAATTTCCTTGATCCACTATACGTCCCTGATCCAGCACAAAAATTTTATCACTATTTTGAACTGCATGAACTCTATGACTAACTGAAATAACAACACTATTTTTTCCTAAATCTTTTAACGTATTGACTAGATTTTTCTCAGAATTTCCATCCAGATCAGATGTTATTTCATCAAACAGCATAATAGGGGCTGGGTGTAAAATTGCTCTAACAAAATTGAACTTTTGTTTCATTCCACTTGAAAATAATAATGTATCCGGCTCCAAAATTGTTTCAAACTTATCAGGAAGCTGTTGTATAAAATCTAATAATCCAACTTTACGACACGCCTCTTTTACCTCTCCCATTGATTTCTCATTATACAGTCGCATATTTTCAAAAATTGTATCATGAATGAAAAAAGTTTCTTTTTCAATATATGTAAAATGACTTCTTATATAATCAGTGGTTAAATCATTATAGTTTTGGGCAAAAATGGAAACTTCACCACTATCACTCTTGTATAATCCCATTAAAATTTTGAATATTGTAGTTTTTCCCGAACCATTTTCTCCTACAATTGAATAAAACCCTTTTTCATATATTGCCAAATCCAAACCTTGTAATACCACTTGTTCATCATACGAGAAATAGACTTTATCCATCTTTACTAAAGTATTTCTTATATCAATACTACTTATTACGCTTCCATAATCATCAACTGGTGCGTTTTGTAAATCTTCCAATCTTTCCATTGCAACAAGTACAGGTTGAACATCAAAATTTATTTTCTGCAAAGTCTTTACTCCTGTAAATAATCTTGATACATAAATATTGAAAGACATAAGAAGTCCCAACGATAAACTATCTCCTAATATTAATTTCGATGCAATAAATAGCAAAATTATGGAAAAAATATTTTCTGTAACTCCATTTACTATGTCTATTATTGAATTTAATTTATTTCTTTTTTTATTTGCAACATATGACGCATCCATTAAATTAGAAAATAAATTACTCATTTTATTTTCAAGTTGAAATGCCTTATAAGACAAAACTCCTCTTACACTGCTTGTCAACATAGAATAATATCTATCATCCAATGTTTTAACTCTTCTATAATATTCTTTTACCTTATTTTTAAAAAGATAGTAAGAGAAAATATAGATTGGTAAAATTAACATTGCAACAAACGCCATATTTACATTAATATAAAAAATTAATGTTATAGGAATGACAAGATTTAGTATTAGGTATATAAATGTTGAAATAATTTCTATGTTATAATTAACAATAACACCAATATCAGAGGTCAAATTGGATATAAATATTCCCAAATCATGCTTGCTTAAGTATGCCATTTGCGTCATTAGAAACTTTTTATAATATTTCTTTTGATATGCAATTACTATTTTGTCACCAATAATTGAAGCACAATATGTTTCCAATATAGACAAAATAATTATTGCAACCGAAATAACTCCAAAAGAAAGTATAAATAAATGTATTTTATCTATATTTTTATCAGCTATTGCATCTATCATTTTTCCATACACAATAGGGGATATGTTGCTTAATACAATACCCAAACAAATAAATCCCAAAAAAGGAACAAATAACCACTTGAATCCTTTGACATAAGAAAGTGAATCAATTAAAACCTTACATTTTTTTTTCAAACCACTACCTCTTCGTTCGTATTTGGAACTAACGATACTTTCTTAGTTGAAAATTCCAAATTAAAAATATATCCCGGCACTTCTTCAATTCCATACTTTTCCGATACAGCCTGCCATAAATTATTGTACTGTTCCTCTACATTGCGATAATCCTCAATAAACTTATTATATAAGCTCTGATTGTACACTAACGGATTATTCTCGCAAACAAAAACCAGACTGCGTAATGCATTTCTTTTTTCATTTACTGTTTTAAACTCTGCCACTTCTGAATCAGATAAATATACATCTCTCATTGTCATTTTCCTCCAATTTAATTATTCGTAATATGAAATCCAATATCACACTTATTTATGCTTTCGTATTTTTCAAAAACACTAGTGTATTCCAACTTTTCTATTTCTCTAAGTCGGATATTCGGACAATTTTCTTCTATCATTTTTCGAAATATTACAGAATTATTATATTCAACCAGCGACGGATAGCACTTATAAGAAGGTGGAACATTAACCTCTCCTGTTCCTTCTGCATTGGTAATAGAACATCTGACACAATGCCGTGCATCACACAAATTACACAATGGGGAATACTCTAAGGTATGCAGCCTTTGATTTTTCACCAATAATTTCCCCGCACGTTCTTCAATTAAATCAATCCCTTTTATATAATAAAAAGGACAAACATAATACTTACCATCTGCACCAATTGTAAAATCCCTTACTCCTGCCCCACATGCGTCTTGTTTTTCCGCAAAAAATATATCTGTAATCTTGTTAAATTCTTTTGGTGCTATTATGTTTTCTACCCAGCAACTAACAAGGTACTTGTTAATTCTCATCAACTCATTCTCATATAGTTTCAAACTCTCCGAATTAGCGCTTCCCTGCATGTTAAGGTTAATCCTATTTGTATGAGCAAATACTTTGATAGCATATTCCGAAAGCTTACTTACATCTTCCCATGACAAATTTAATACTACATACGGCAAATCATCATGTAACAATTCTATTGTATGCCTATCAACAATATACATCACATCTCGATAGTTCTTGGTCTGCTCATAGAATTTTAAAGAAACGATATGTGAAATTCTATATTCATTTCCAAAATAGAATAAATCATGATTTAACTCGTCTACAGGATGTAAAAAAACAGGTGAAAAAAAATGCTCCAAACAGTAATCCAATCCTTTTTTTATCATATCTGCGGACATTCTTGTAATTGTGTTATCAGCAATTCTATTTGGATATTCACAAAAATCAACAAAATTACTCCCTAATGTAAAATACATTTTTTTGAGATATTTTCTGTTGGTACTCCGCTCAATGCCCTTTCTATTATATGATTTGAGGGTCAAAAGGTATTCTGTTAAAGATACCTTATAACC
>CAJUAE010000050.1 GCA_910583965.1 uncultured Lachnospiraceae bacterium | reverse complement strand
CCTGTGACCCTCTGCTTGTAAGGCAGATGCTCTCCCAGCTGAGCTAAGACCCCAATTTTGACAGTTTTTTCAACTGACTCACTTAGTATACTCATTTTTGATAGAAATGTCAATACTTTTCTCATAAAAATTTATATTTTAGAATAGGCCTTTTTAAATCAAAAAATATATGATAAAATTATGATAAAAAATCAAGTGAGGAAATTACGAAATGAAAGTGATTGTGCATGACCTGCAGGAAAAGTCATGGCAGGCACTCGGAATGCAACTTCAGGAAAAGGATATTGTTATTGGAAAAAACATGGAGACGACTGAAAAAGATATTGGGAGACTAATTGGAAGTTGTCGACAACTTGTGCTTATTAGCCGCTGTGTGTATGGTGGGTTTAGCCCATTTATTCAAGGAATACTCAGCAAATGTAAGCGATATTTTGGACCGTTTCTTGAGGTGCGACATGGGCAGACGCACTATCAAGTACACAATGGGAATAAAAATGAATTTGCTATGATTTGCTGCTTTTATGGGGATCAGATCACGACTAGAGAAGAACAGTCAGCAAGGATACAGTCTGTATCTGATGGGATTTCCCTCCAGGCGCGGGGAGTCAAGATTATTTTTTTTAATACAATTGATGCGCTAAGAAACTGTAAAGAAATTTGAATCTTGTATTTGTGTAGTTGAAGGGGGTGAGCAGAGTGGTTCTATTTCTGGATGGCAAGTGTGCATCGGTGACAAACCATGAGTTCAACGCTGACAGTATGCGTGAATATTTGCAGCAGGAAGAACTGATCACAGCTAAGATTACAGAGAATATGGACTGGAATAAAATATGTAGGTATTTGGAGGAGGCGCAGGCAATTGTGTTGGCAGCAGATATCTATTTGGACAGTGTATCTTCAGAAGTTCTCAGCTTTTTGGAGAGGGTTGAGCAGGCGGTGATTGACGGAGAGAGTATTGGCGCAACTTTCTATGCAATTCTCTATACGGAATTGTATGAGGGGGAACAGACTAGTATTGCGATGGAAGTCTTAAAGAACTTTTGTTTGCATGCTAATATTACATGGGGTAGAGGGCTGGGGATTGGAGGAAATAAGCTCGAAGCTGATTCTGGAAAAAGAAGCTTATGGAAGCATTTAGAGAAACATATGGTTGATTTTCGATTAAGATTTTTACAAGAACAAGCGTTGTTTATTCGAGAACGAATACAAGGTACAGATGTATATATTCATCCGAAGGACGTGTCAAGAAAAGAATATATTCGGAAAATGAACCGTCGTGTTAAAAAAAATAATCGCGTAAAAATCGCCCAAAATTAAAAAAATCGAGGAAATCATCATAAAAATATCAGCTCTTTCAACAAGAAAGAACAGCTATTTTTACAACATTTTAACGGAATATGTGGAATTTTGACAAATGCTGTATATTAAGCGCAAAAAGTGCGAAAAGTAACTGTTGCAAGATAAATTGACATTCTTATATAATGGACATTGCCAAATCCTGCTAGAATTTGTAAGTATACGTAAATTGGGAGTGACGTGTATAAATTCTTTAAGCCATGATTATGATTGGGAGACGTGATTGGGGTGGCATTTGGCAGTCAAATGATTGGAATGGAGGAGAAGTTAATGGAACAGTTGAACGTAATGACACAGCAGGATAACGAGAAAATAATCAGAATTCTCAGCGATTTACTAACAAAAGACAAGGAATTCCAAATAATGATCACAGTTCCGGCAGGTTCAAAGCTTACAGACAGTGACAACAGTTTGGTGCAGAAAAAAGCAGACAGCAGATCCGAATTAAGCTTAGGGGAAAATGCGCATGATCTTGAAAAAGACGTTACAGACATGATACACGAAATCGGTGTACCTGCGCATATTAAAGGGTACCAGTATCTTCGTGAGGCGATTATGATGTCGGTGGAAGATATTGAGATGTTAAATTCTATCACCAAGATTCTTTACCCATCAATCGCAAAGAAATACCAGACAACACCAAGCCGTGTCGAGCGTGCGATAAGACATGCGATTGAGGTGGCATGGAGCAGAGGAAAAATGGAGACGCTCGATTCTCTGTTTGGATATACGATCAATATCGGTAAGGGCAAACCGACCAATTCAGAGTTTATTGCCCTGATTGCAGATAAGATCAGACTTCACTACAGAGCATAGACATAGAGCGATAATAGGACAAATTCCTTTACATTCCTGCTGTGGTTGGTGTATAATAATGATATAAATAATTCGCGAACACTGGGATTCGTGTAGAAAGGGATTTGATAGTATGAAAAACATTTTATTTGTGGCTTCAGAAGGTGTACCATTTATTAAAACGGGGGGGCTTGCAGATGTAGTAGGTTCTCTTCCGAAGTATTATGATAAGCAGTATTTTGACGCAAGGGTGATACTGCCGAAATACATGTGCATGTCAGATAACATGAAATCACTAATGCAGTACAGAACACATTTTTATATGGATTTTATGGGGCAGAGTGAGTACGTTGGCGTACTTGAGGCACAGTATGATGGTATCACATATTACTTTATTGACAACGAGAAAATGTTTGGTGGCTTTAAGCCGTACAGTGATGACCATGTGGGTGAGATTACGAAGTTTGTATTTTTCTCAAAGGCAGCATTGTCTATCCTTCCAGTTGTTGGATTCCGGCCTGATATAGTACATTGTCATGATTGGCAGGCAGCGATTATTCCGGTTTATTTGAAAGAGCGGTTTGCGCAGGGTGAATTTTACAGGGGCATGAAATCCATTATGACAATTCATAATCTCAAGTTTCAAGGAATTTATGACATCAAGACAATTCAGAAAATTACAGGGCTTGATGGTTCATACTTTGCACCGGACAAACTTGGATATTTTAAAGACGGAAACTTGTTAAAGGGTGGATTGACCTATGCGGATGCAATCACAACAGTGAGTGCGACTTATGCAGAGGAGATTAAGACAGATTTCTACGGTGAGAAACTCAATGGACTTTTGACTGCAAGAACACATGACTTGCGTGGAATTGTAAATGGTATTGATTACAATGAATACAATCCAAATACAGACCAGTTTATTGTACATCATTACAATGCTTCCAATTTCAGGAAGGAGAAAGTTAAGAATAAGCGGGATCTGCAAAAACAGATTGGTCTTGAAGAAAATGATAAAAAGATGATGATCGGCATCGTGTCAAGACTTACCGATCAGAAGGGTATGGATCTTGTCGCATACATTATGGATGAGCTTTGCAGTAAAGATGATATCCAATTGGTAGTGCTCGGCACAGGAGAAGAACGCTATGAAAATATGTTCCGTCATTTTGATTGGAAATATCACGGCAAGGTTTCTGCACATATCTATTATTCAGAAGAACTTTCCCATAGAATTTACGCAGCTTGTGATGCATTTCTAATGCCGTCTTTGTTTGAGCCTTGTGGACTTAGTCAGCTAATGTCACTGCGTTATGGCACAGTTCCTATTGTGCGTGAGACAGGTGGATTAAAAGACACTGTGGAACCGTACAATGAGTATGAAAATAAAGGCACTGGATTTAGTTTTGTAAATTATAATGCACATGAGATGCTCAATACGATTCGTTATGCAGAGCAGGTATATTATGATAGAAAACGTGAATGGAACAAGATTGTGGACAGAGCGATGGCTGTAGATTATTCTTGGGGTATGTCCGCAATGAAATATCAGGAAATGTATGACTGGATGATAGGTTAAAACGATGGCATTTGACGGAGTGACAATTGCAGGAATTGTTAGCGAACTTAAGGATAAATTAGTGGGGAATCGGATTTATAAGATTGCTCAGCCGGAAAAGGATGAATTGCTTTTGACGATAAAAGGAAGCTGTGGGCAAGTTCGGATGCTGATGTCGGCGGACGCATCATTACCATTACTTTATCTGACAGAAAAGAATAAGACAAGTCCAATGACAGCACCCAATTTCTGTATGCTTTTGAGAAAACATTTGCAGAATGCACGCATTGTATCTGTGACGCAACCCGGTTTGGAACGCATTGTGCGTTTTGAATTAGAACATTTAAATGAACTTGGAGACCTGTGCAGAAAGTATCTGATTATAGAATTGATGGGAAAGCACAGCAATATTATATTCTGCGATGAAAAGAATATGATTATTGATAGTATTAAGCATATTTCAGGAATGGTAAGTTCTGTTCGAGAAGTCTTGCCAGGGCGCGAATATTTTATTCCAAAGACACAGGAAAAGGCAGAATTGTTGGACTGCACATCAGAGGAGATTACAGCGGTACTGAAGGCACGAAGTATGCCAGTGTTTAAAGCAATCTATACAGGCTTTACAGGAATATCGCCTTGTATTGCGCACGAATTATGCATCAGGGCAGGAATTGATGCAGACTGGTCTTCTCCTGAACTGGAAAAAAAAGCACTTTCACGGTTGACAGCGGTACTTAACTGTTTAGCAGATGATGTGCGAAAGGAAAAATTTTATTATAATGTTGTGTATGAGAATCGTCAACCGGTTGAGTACGCAGCTATAAGATTGAGTTCTTATGCACAAGAACAAAGTAGAGTGTTTACACATATCTCTGAGCTTTTGGAATATTATTATGCCGAAAAAAATACCATCACACGCATTCGACAGCGCTCTGTAGATTTACGCAGGATTGTTCAAACGGCGCTTGAGCGAAATGTAAAAAAGTATGACTTGCAAGTAAAACAGCTTCAAGATACGGAAAAACGGGAAAAATATAAAGTGTATGGTGAACTTTTGAACACGTATGGTTATGAAGTGGAGATTGGCGCAAAGTCGATGGAGGCTTTAAACTATTACGATGATCAGAAGATAACAATACCACTTGATCCAACGCTTTCCGCCGGAGAAAATGCCAAAAAATATTTTGACAAGTATCAGAAATTAAAGCGTACCTATGAGGCGCTGACAACACTGACGCGGGAGACAAAAGAGGAAATTGAACATCTTTCGTCTATTAGCACGGCACTTGACATTGCACTGCGAGAAGAAGATTTAGTCCAGATTAAAGAGGAATTAATCGAGAGTGGCTATATTAGAAGAAAGGGCAATGCAAAACGAGAAAAAGTGACAAGCAAACCGTTTCACTATGTTAGCACTGATGGATATCATATCTATGTTGGTAAGAATAATTATCAGAATGAAGAACTTACTTTTAAGTTTGCAACTGGAAATGATTGGTGGTTTCACACAAAAGGAATACATGGCTCGCATGTGATAGTCAAGGCGAATGGGGAAGAACTTCCAGACAGAGTATTTGAGGAAGCCGGAAAACTTGCAGCACATTATTCCCAAGCAAGAGGTCAGGAAAAGGTAGAGATTGACTACACACAAAAAAAGAATGTCAAAAAACCAAATGGTTCAAAACCAGGGTTTGTGGTGTATTATACCAATTATTCGCTTGTGATTGATTCGGATATTACGGGAATACAACAAGTGGAAGATTAAAAATATATAGGAAAACATAAAAATCGAGTAGGGAAGGTCACTTCCCTACTCGATTTTTATGCACAGACCCGTGCAGAGGAAATAAGTCGCTAAAGCGACGCACGGGTCGCGTATATCGAGTAAAGAAAAGACGAAGCTTTTTTATTCGATTGTACACAGACACGAAAAGGAATATGTAAGCAAAATAGTACTAAAGCTCTATACATAATAGATTTATAAAAAAGTATGATAAAACAATATGACAGAAATTCTATTAATAATTTACAGGAGGAGTGCAATGAAAAAATTTATTAGGATTTTAGTTTTTATCGTATTATTTGCTTTTGTGTTTTGTAAAGTTACATCAGTAAATCTGGCAAAAAGTATAGATAAAACTGAAAATCAACATAACACAGAATCTAAAAAGGAACAATCTATGATAGAGGGCAGCGAACAGGAACGTGTTACAGAACTGCAAGAAAACCAGACAATTATAGAAAGCCTAATAGAAACTAAGTGTATTATAGAAAGTGAGACAGAAGGAATACCAACAGAAACCACTACAGAAAAGGAAATAGAGGAAGCTTTAATAGAAACTGAGATAGAAAATACTACAGAAAGTGAAATAGAAGAAATTTTAACAGAAATTGAACCAGAGAGTGTTACGGAAAGCGAGACAGAAGAAACTTTAATAGAAACCGAAGTGGAAAGTGCTACAGAAAGTGAAACAGAAGAAATTTCAACAGAAATTGAATCAGAGAGTGTTACGGAAAACGAAATAGAAGATGGAAGTTTATTGATTAATAAGGTGGTACTTTGTGGAGATGGTAACTGGAATGATAATAAAAATTGTTATTATACAAAACAGGACCACGTGGAAATTAAAGTTAGTATAATAAATGAAATTAATACAGAAAAAGAGATTGCTATTCAGATTGGGGATAATGTTCTTTCCCAATTTAATGATGAGAAAGATACATATGTAGGAAACATAGTACTATCAGAAGGCGAGAACGAAATTGTAATTTCTCTAATGTTGGAAGGGAAGGAAGAAGACAGAAGAAAATTAAATATTATACAAGATTGTGTACCACCTATAATTATAAAAGTGGATGGTAAAGAAATAAAAGATAACAAATTCTATCAAAATGAAGTCATTAAAATTGGTGAAATAATTATGCTTGAAGTGAATGAGGAGGAAGCATCAGGAATAAAGGAAGTCAAAATATTAGATTGTGATAAGAAAGAAATTAACTATCGTACTAATATCGATGAAAATAAAGTGACATGCACTTTTATGGAACCACTTGCCAATACAATATTGGAGGCTTTTGTAATAGATAATGCGGGGAATGAAAGTGACAAGTTTAAGATTTTCTTAGATACAGAATTGCCAGAAACCCATATAATATATTCTGTTGTAGAAAATACACAAATACGAGAACTTTATAATGAAATGATAGAAAATAATATCTGTAAAGTTTATACAAATAAAGAACAATTTTCTGCGGAACTTAAAGTACAGGATAAAGTTTCTGGAATTGCAATTGTGGAAGCTGAAATTGATGGAGTTTCTATAAAACCTATTGTGCTAGCAGACGAGGAACAAGAAAAAGTATCTTATCAATTTGATTTTAAGATGCATAAATCTAAGCAAACAATAACATATCGTATTACAGACCTTGCAGGAAATTGTTCAGAAATAGCATATGAAATACTTTTGGATAAAACGGCGCCAAGGTGCCAACAAAAAGAAAATGAGATACAAACACTACAAAATAAAACATTTCAGATTCCAATCTGTGAGGACGAATCTGGAATTTGGAAGGCATATATTGAAAGAGAGGGAAAAAGATATGTATTGACAGCCAATGATGTAGGATATGGATATACGTTTTCAGAGGAGGAAATTGACAAGAGTGCAGAGAAAGTTGCATATACATTATATTTGATGGATAAGGCAGGAAATATTTTTACGAATTGTTTTTATTTGCTGTTTGATTTTACTCCTCCACAAATAGAACTTGCTGTCCACCGAGAGCAGGAAGGTAAAGAAAACCCGTTTTCCTGCGAATTATCTGGAACAATAGAGCGATACTATACCAATACAAACTGTAAATTGGTGGTGACTGTCACAGACAAGACAAATGGTGGCTGTTCGTCAGGAGAAATGATGTTGACATTGTTGACAGAAAAAAATGGAACACGACACAAGGAAAATTTAAAATTGGTGAATGGTGTATGTGAAACTGTTGTAACATTTTCAGGAAAGGAATATGAAAACAATATCTATACACTGCAAGCTTGTGATATTGTTGGCAATAGGAGTGAATATACATTTGAAATTATCTATGATTCTGTTACACCAGTGATAACAATAATGGAGTTGGATGGAGGGATAGATAAACAATATCAAAAGATACGACAACTTAATTTGTCTATAGAAGAATCTTATTTTTCCGAAAATAATTTTATACTTTTACCATTGAATACTCAAAAAGAGGAAGACGTTCCAAAGATTAGCAGTTGGACAACAAAAGGAACAAAACACAGTGCATCGCTTATTTTTTCAAATGATGGAATCTATTGTTTTCAAATCGTATGTACAGATAAGGCAGGAAACAAATCTCTATATAAAGTGGATAAATTAATAATTGATACCATTGCGCCTAAAGTAGCAATTTCATATGAAAAAGAACAACAAGAACAAGGGATTCGTTATAATCAACCAACAATAATTACGGTGACAGACAGAAACTTTGATATTGCACAGAATCATAAATTGCTTGTGGTGTCAGATAACAAAAAACCAATTATTAGCAAGTGGAAAAAAACAGAAAATGCAGATCAGTATTCCTGTACAGTTCAATTTGCCGAAGATGGTGTATATCAATTTCAATGTGCCTACAAAGATAAAGCAGGAAATGTGTCTGATATGGTAGTCAGTGATATTTTAGTGATTGACAATACACTTCCATTAATTCAGGCGTCTTATGCAGATAAAAAGAACAAAATGGGAATTTATTGTAATACTTCAGGAGTATTGCATATTGATATAACAGAAGAAAACTTTTCTAAAGAATTTGTTGAGGTGATATTGCACAATCAAAAAAGTGCAAAGAAAATAAATTTAAAAGTTCCATGGAATAAAACAGCGGGACATCTCTATAAAGCGACCTATCAAATACAGGAAGATGGAATGTACAATTTTACAGTTATTTGTAAAGATAAGGCAGGTAATAAGGCAGAAGTTTATCAGAGTGATATTTTTCTTGTTGACAGAAACAAACCAATTGTAAATATTTCTTATGAGGAAACAAAGCAGATGGATGACTGTTATAAAGGTTCAAGGACAGCAAAAATCACAGTGCGAGATATTTCTTTTGATGAAAATTGTACAACAAATTTTAATATAACACCTAACAATATACCTGTGACAATTAGTACATGGACCAAAAAGAGTATCGAGCATACAAATGAATATGAGTACACATGTACGGTTATTTTTGAACAAGATGGAGCGTATACCTTTGAATTTTCTTGTGTGGATCAAGCTGGGAATTTTTCAGAGATTGTTAAAGGAGGCAGTTTTATTATTGATAATACTGCACCTGTTATTCAAATGGATTTTGAGCATACAGATACCAATGATGGGAAGATTTATCATAAAACAAAAACAGCAATTGTTAAAATAATAGAACAAAATTTTGTTAAGGAAAATGTGCGAATTGAGCCAATTGGATTGACAACAGCAAACACATTTTTCGTAGAAAATATGGTTCCAACAGCGGACAAATGGTTATCGGATGGAATTGTGCATAGTACTACAATAAATTTTTCAGAGGATGGTATTTATGGATTTCGTATAATATGCAAAGACAAAGCAGGCAATGAAAGAAAAATGGAATTGGATAATGGAAAGTTTTGTATTATAGATACCACAGCGCCATCTGTAAAGATTACCTATGATAAGGATACATTAAAAGACAAGTTTTATTATGGGACAAGAATAGCAAAAGTGACTGTTACGGATGCTAATTTTGATGAACACTGCGAGATAAATTTTGATTTTGGTACAGAGAATGCGAAACCTAGAATTGGCAAGTGGAGACAAGAGGGCACAGATTCTATTTGTGAGATTTCTTTTCAAAAGGATGGAGAATATCATTTTCAATTTTCTTGTAAAGATAAAGCAGGTAATTTGTCAAAGACAATAGATGGTGGCAGTTTCGCGATTGATACCACAAAGCCAGAAATTTCTGTAACTTTTGACAATAATAACATCAAAAATGAAAATTATTATAATGCTTCAAGAACAGCAACCATTACAATTATAGAAAAGGCTTTTTCAGAGCAACTTGTTCAAATAGAAGCATTAGATACTTTAGAAGTTGACAAGCTTCCATCGGTAAGCAAATGGAAGACAAACGGTGAATGTCATACTGCTACAATAAATTTTACAAAAGAAGGTGTTTATGGATTCCAGATAGCCTGTAAAGACTTGGCAGGAAATACAGCAAAAGATTATGTGAGTACATTTTTTGTGATAGATAAAACAGCACCACAAATTACTTTTGATGGCGTGCGTGCAAATTCTGCTAACAATGGTGTTGTAATGCCCGTTGTAAACTATAGAGATTCTTATTTGGATGAGACAGCGACAATAGTGACACTTACAGGGACGAATCATAGTGACCAGACAACAAGAGTGCAAAAAAACGTGACTGCAGATGGGATACAACTGGTTTATCCAGATTTTGCACATGTGAAGGAGATGGATGATGTTTATACATTGCGCGTAAAAGCTGTAGATTTAGCAGGAAATGAGAAGGAGGAGGAACTCAATTTTTCTGTCAATCGCTTTGGCTCAACCTACAAAGTCAGTGCAGATACACAAAAGTTAATTGAGGATTGCTACACAACAAAAGCACCTGTAATAACGGTTATGGAGGTTAATATTGATGCGTTGGAATATGGAGAAGTCACTATTAGCAGGGAAGGAAAAACTAAAACACTTGTCCGTGAAAAAGATTATATAGTGAATAAAAAGGGTACAGAGGTAGAATGGAAATCATATACCTATAAAATAAAGGCAGATAATTTTTCTTCAGATGGTGTCTATTCAGTAGGATTTTATTCTGTTGATAAGGCGAAAAATGCATCGAACAGCCGTATGAAAGGTAAAGAAATAGAATTTGTATTGGATACAACAGCGCCTAGTATTGTGGTAGATGACATAGAATCTGGCAAGACTTATAAAGAACAGGAGAAAAAAGTTACATTGGATGTAAAGGACAATCTATATCTTTCAGATTTGCAAGTTACAGACAATGGAGAAACAATATTATGTATGTCTGAAAGAGAATTGACAGAAAAGAATGGTATCATTACATTTTTTTTGCAGGAAAAGGAGACAGAGCGAGAGATTGTTATCACAGCTAGAGACAAAGCAAAGAATGAGCAGATACAAAGATTTTATGGTGTGTTAATATCCTCAAAAAAGGAAGTTCTTCAACAAAGTGTTAAGAAAAAAACACAAAATAAAAAAGGGATGACTGAAAGAAATATGGTAACAGAGGATATAACAGAATATAGTAATAACCTTACAGAACCAATTTATCAGAAAGAAGACTATCTCTTATATGGTGTCAGTGCTGTTACATTTATTGTGGTATTCGTGACAGCAGGGATTGTTCAAATTAGAAAAAAGCGACAAAAGAAACTTTAAAAAAATCAGGAGAAAACAATGCTTGAGATTGGTTCTATCGTTGATGGAAAATATAAAATATTAAATCAAATTGGTCAAGGAGGAATGAGTGTCGTATATCTTGCAATGAATGAGCGCGCCAATAAACAATGGGCAGTAAAGGAAGTTAGAAAGGATGGTATACAGGATTTTGCATTTGTACGACAAGGATTAATTGTTGAGATGGAGATGCTCAAAAGATTGAGGCACCCCTATCTGCCAACGATCATTGATGTGATTGATTTAGAGGATAGCTTTTTGATTGTTATGGATTATATAGAAGGGATACCATTTCGCAAAGCGCTTGAAATGTATGGAGCATTGCCTCAAAAGGATGTAATAGAATGGGCAAAACAGCTCTGTGAAGTTTTGGGATATCTTCATAGCAGACCGTTTCCAATTATCTATAGAGATATGAAACCCGATAATATTATGCTCAAACCAGATGGGAGTATTGCACTGATTGATTTTGGTGTTGCACGAGAATACAAACCATATGCGTTGCAGGATACTAGAGCATTGGGGACACAAGGATATGCGGCGCCAGAGCAATTTGGAGGACAAGGGCAAACGGATGCAAGAACTGACCTCTACGGTCTTGGAGCAACGCTGTATCATCTTGTGACAGGACATAATCCAGCAGAACCTCCTTATGAAGTGTTTCCAATTCGCCATTGGAATCCAGCATTATCACAAGGTTTGGAAAAAATTATATGGAAATGTACGCAAAAAAATCCAGAGGAGCGCTATCAATCTTGTGCAGAAATGCAGTATGATTTAGAACATTTTCAGGAATTGGATAATAGATATTCTCTAAAACAGAAATTTCGGTTGATATCCTTTTTGGGAATGTGTATTTTCACGGTTATTTTTTCTTTGATAGCAGTGTGGGCACATCAAACTAAAAATTCGATTATTATACAGAAATATAATGATTACATAGAAGCTGCAAAAAGCAGTACAACTGTTGATGAGCAATTTGCGTATTATGAGAAAGCACTACGGTTAAGGCCAGAAGAAAAGCAAGCCTATCTTGAATTAATTGATAAACTTTATTTAAGCGATGATGTTCTGACAGCAAAGGAAGATCAGCAGTTGCGTTCTTTGTTGATTCGGCGTACAAATACAGGAAAGACCTATGAAGAAGTATTGAGAGAACAGGTTTCAGGATATGAAGAACTAGCATATAAGCTTGGAATTGCCTATTTTTACTGTTATGAAGAACATGGAAACAAAGTTTTATCAGCCAAATGGTTGACAATTGCGGCAAATGCCACAACGCTGGATGCACGTCAGATTCAGAGAGCATCAAAACTTGGTAGGATTGCGGAATACTATGCAGGGTTAGGAGTCGAAAATCGATCTGGAGATGTTAACATTAGTTATGCGATGTATTGGCAGGACCTCTGTGAAGTTACCAAAGGCAATATAACAGCACTTGATAATGCGACAACAGCATTAATGGTATACCAAGAGATGGTGTATCAGATTTATGTGAATGCAATAAAGTTTGAGCGGGCAGGAGTTCCAAGAGCGGCATTACAAAAGCAATTAAATGATATCAAAAACCATTTGGAGAAAGAGATAAATACTAATTCTTTACAAGAAACAGATAGAATAAAACAGCTTGCAGAAGAATTAAAAGTCAATATTGTACAGGCACAAAGAGTGCTGGAAAGTGGGGAATTGTGATAAAAAGCAGCGTTTTATTGACAGATATTATACAGGTTCAGAAAATGATAGAACAATATTACCAAATATTTTATTATTGTCGATTAATTGCGATTTTATGTGGTGGAGGGGCTGCAATTCTTTTCTTGGTATTTGAAATTCCAAAAGTATTAGGTGAACTTACAGGTATAACAGCAAAAAAGAAAATTAAGGCGTTTCAGAGAAAAAATGCATCCACTGTGCAATATATGCAAAAAAATTTTTGTGGAGTAACTACATTGCAAGACATAAAAGACAACAATGAGACAATAATGCTAGACGAGGAATTTAAGACGCAATTACTAGAAGATTTTGCGTTGTTTCACAAGGAAACATAAGTTGCAAAAGAGGCAGTACTTTGCTATAATGTGGTTGCATAATTCTAAGAAATTTTATTTGTATGTGAATTTTAATATTAAGTACAAAAAACTCTAAAAGATAATTGACAAAAATAAGACAGAGATAAGATACGAAGAAAAGGGATACAATTTTCTTGAGAAAGCAGGTCTGTATAAATGGATGAACATATAATAAGTTCAAAATACGAGGTGATATTGGATAAATCGGAAGTCTTTGAGTTTTGTTTGTATGCAATATGGGACCAAATAAAACGGAGAAAATATGTGTGGATACTAATGCTCTTTATTGCTATAATGGATTCTTTTGCAACAATCTATCAAACACGCACAAAGTAGGTTGATACCTTATGAAAAAGAGCGATTTGATCCATCTGATTATCCAAATTATGTATCTTTGGAGGAGCAGATAAAGGTACTTGAATCATTAGGAATTGAAGGAGCACAACAAGTAGCAGTATCAATACAAGAGTGGATGGATGAGTACCATATGCAGGCGCAAATTGAGGGAGAGCCTTATTATTGGCTTTTAATGGAATTAGGTATGCCTTTTTATAATGAGGAAGGTGTGATTTTGAATTATCCAACAGAGGTGTTTTCCTTTGATTTTGAAGGATATGATATCAGTACAGACTACATTGAGATTCTAAATGGGATGCTTGCGCTGGCAAAAGGAAGTTGCCTTGACAGTGTATCAAATATTCGTGAAGATATTACAAAGGTAAATTGGGAACAGGGTGATGGAAAAATTACACTTTATCTGGAATGGAACGGGCAAGAGTATGCGTGGGATATGGATGTGTATTATGACTGGATTGATAGTAAAGTAATAGGTGTACTGAATGTATTGTTGCTTGAGGAAGGCACACAAAAGCTATTTTATATGACTGGCGATAATGGACAAGGTGCAATTATCTTTTTCTGTACGCCTGAGTGGGCAGAAGCATTTTCAGAAAAAACAGGTTTAAAACTATGGCATTACGAGGCGTGGACGGATGCGCAAAAAGAGTATGTAAAGATACACTAAGGGAGATAACATCATGACATTAAAAGAATTACCGATTGGAAAGACAGCAGTAGTTGTTTCAGTGGGAGGCGAAGGTGCGCTGCGACAGCACTTTTTAGACATGGGTGTGATACCAGGTGTGGAAGTAATGATGGTGAAATATGCGCCGATGGGAGACCCTGTGGAACTTCGGATTCATGGCTATGAGCTTACTCTAAGACTAGCGGATGCTGAAAAGATTATGATTGAGGAGGTGCGTGAGGCAGAACAGGAATCACTAAAAGATACGCAGAGACAGATTAGACGCAAAACACATCATCCTGGATTGGGTGAGGGTGGTAAATACCATACAAAAGAAGATGAAAATCCATTGCCGGAAGGAGAATTATTAACTTTTGCACTTGCAGGAAATCAAAATTGTGGAAAGACGACTCTTTTTAATCAGTTGACAGGCTCAAATCAGCATGTGGGTAATTTCCCAGGTGTGACAGTAGACAGAAAAGATGGCAGTATAAAAAATAGACCCAATACGCTTGTGACAGACTTACCAGGCATCTATTCGCTCTCGCCCTACACAAGCGAAGAAATTGTTACAAGACAATTTGTTTTAAATGAAAATCCCAGAGGAATTATCAATATTGTCGATGCGACTAACATTGAAAGAAATTTGTATTTGACAATGCAGCTTTTGGAGCTAGATATTCCAATGGTACTCGCACTCAATATGATGGATGAGGTGCGGGAGAATGGTGGTTCTATCAGGGTAAATGAGCTTGAGAAATTGCTGGGAATCCCTGTTATACCAATATCCGCAGCAAAAAATGAGGGAATTGATGAGCTGATTGACCATGCAATCCATGTGGCAAAGTATCAGGAACATCCTGACAGGCAAGATTTTTGCGATGCAGAAGATCATGGTGGAGCAGTACATCGATGTCTTCATAGCATTATGCATCTGATTGATGACCATGCATTGGCAGCAAAGATTCCAGTTCGTTTTGCGGCTTCCAAACTTGCAGAGGGGGATAAGCGTGTGCTCAAGCGACTTAATCTTGATATTAATGAGCAGGAGACATTAGACCATATTATTTGCCAGATGGAAAAGGAACGTGGATTGGATCGAGCGGCTGCTATAGCAGATATGCGATTTTCATTTATTAGTAAAATTTGTAGAGAGACGGTAATTAAGCCACGTGAGAGCAAAGAACATATACGCAGCACTGCAATAGATCGGATTCTAACAGGAAAATATACAGCGATTCCAACATTTGTTATTATTATGGCAGTCGTTTTCTGGCTGACTTTTAATGTGATTGGCGCAGGGCTTTCGGGACTTTTGGAGATGGCAATTAGCGCTTTGACAGATGCTGTTGCAACTGCGATGGAGACAGGGCGGGTAAATCGTGTACTTCAATCACTTGTTATTGATGGAATCTTTAATGGTGTGGGAAGTGTGTTGAGTTTTTTACCAACGATTGTGACACTATTCTTTTTTCTGTCTATGCTTGAGGACAGTGGATATATGGCGAGGGTGGCGTTTGTTATGGATAAACTTCTGCGCAGGATTGGTCTATCTGGCAGAAGTATTGTACCAATGCTAATTGGATTTGGCTGTACTGTTCCAGGGGTTATGGCAAGTAGAACATTGCCGTCAGAGCGTGATAGAAAGCTTACGATTTTGTTGACACCGTTTATGAGTTGCTCGGCAAAGGTACCAATTTATGCGTTTTTTACTGCAGTATTTTTTCCTGGAAAAGGTGCTATTGTTATGGTAGGACTTTACTTTATTGGTATCTTTGTAGGAATCTTGACAGCAGTGATTATGCGTAGGTTTCGTTTTAAAGGAGAAGCAGTTCCGTTTGTGATGGAGCTGCCAAATTATCGTATGCCAGGGGCGAGAAATGTCGCGCAACTTTTGTGGGAGAAGGCCAAGGATTTTTTGCAGAGAGCGTTTACAGTCATTTTTGTCGCGACAATATTAATCTGGGTTTTGCAGAATTTTGATATGCGTTTGAATGTGGTGAAGGATTCCCATGACAGTATTTTAGCAATGGCTGCCGGAGTTATTGCGCCGGTGTTTGCGCCTTTGGGATTTGGTGACTGGAGAATTTCAACCGCATTGATAACTGGATTTATGGCCAAAGAAAGTGTGGTGTCAACGGTGTCTGTTTTATTTGGAAATACAGCAAATCTTTTTACCACCATCACGCCTTTTGCGGCAGTCAGCCTCTTAATTTTCTGTTTGCTGTATACGCCATGTGTGGCAGCAATCGCTTCGGTGAAACGAGAGTTGGGAGGGAAATCCGCGGTATTCATGGTATTTGGTCAGTGCGCAATTGCATGGATATGTGCTTTTGTGGTCAGATTGGTTGGGTTGATGTTTGGTTTCTAAAGGAGGGAAGGATAACATTATGGATTACGACGATCGTATGATAGAAGAAGTTTTGAAACATTTGGACAGTGAGTTGTCTCATGGAGCAGCTCGCATGAGTGTCATTTTTGATGACACAGCAGAGGATGCAAAAACTGTGTCACATAAATGTTGCCATAGTTATGGCAGACCTGCTACAGAAACAGTGGGATTACTTGATATGTATACTGATATTAGTGCAGGAGATTCAGACAGAGAAGGACGATAGAAAGGCTTTATCTGTGTTTCGTATGCAAATAGAATAGAGAAAATTTATCTTCCCTATTCTATTTATGCACACGGGCACCCAAGTGAAATGTGTCATCAAACCGATTTATCGGTTCGCTGCTGGGTGCCCGGCGCGCAAGTAGGAGGAAGTAAACCTTCTCTACTCGATTATGGTTGTTTTGGAGTATCCCATAATAATCCCCATGCCGTCTTTTGGCGGCTTAAATAGAAATGAAAAACGCTGTCTTTTGCGTTTTTCATTTCTACATTTACATTAGATTTTCCAGATTCAAATGGAATGACACAGCCATCTATACCAGAAAGTACATAGAAGCTTTATGGTTTAATAAAAATTTGTTCTTTCTCATATTTTTTGGAGCCCACTTTGTTACTATATGCGTTATATGCGCATGCAAACTAGTCTCCGTCTTAGCCCTCTTTAAGTACAGTGTTATACATAATAGTAACTTTGTTCATTATCTGTTTTGTCTTTGCATTATCACCGAAAAGTATTTATACATAGGGTATCAAAAGATTGCTTATATATGGAGAGGATTCCATGATGATATAGAGATTCTAGCATTGCGGGAATGATTACTAATAATCCGCTGATTGGGATGAACCACTAATTTGTATTCTATATGCAGATGACTTTTTTACAATTGGTGGTATAAATACAATTAAGAGTAGAGGGATTCATGTGCTATAAGATATAAAAGAAATTGGATGTATGGCAGCAGAGAAGTGAATTTATTTGATAGAAAATCTGCAAGAGATATCTATTTGCCAGTGTACAATGCATGGAGAATTGATTTTGCGCAGTTCTGTTGCGCAAGTTTCACAAAAAATTTAATATTTCGTTAATTTACCTTATTCGTTTTGTATGATATGATGAAATTATTCAGTGGTTCATGTTAATTTATTGCAGTGTGAATTGGTTCTGTGTCAACAAAGTTGACTTGTCACATAACAATAATTTGCCCTGTAATAGCAGAGGATTCAGTTCTGTATCAACAAAGTTGACTTGTCGCTGTAAGAATGCCAATGGTATTTTAGAATTGTATTATAGTGTTGCATTATAATAATAGCATGATGTTTTGGAGAGTAAAATTGAAAATGTGTTCATCTGTGAGAGAAAAGTGAGGCAGTAAGATGGCAGGAATATTGTATGATGCTAGACGTATCAAAGCTTACGAAGGGCTTATGGCACTGGGGGAACTTGCGTGCGAGTCCAGGCAGTGGTGTGATGCGCTTTGGGAAGATTTGATATTTGATTTAGAACTGATAGAGGAATTGGTATTTTATTTGGAACATCATTATCTAATGGACAAGGTACATTGTGCAGGATATGGATTGATAGACTTGTATATATGGCAGATGAACCAGTACAACCTTATCAGAGAATCGGGTAAGAATACAGCTGCTTGTAATAAGGATAAAATGGTACTTCATGCGTTCAGAGATATGATTGATATGAAAAAAGAACCTGCAACATATGTGAAAAGGTTAACGATGGGTAGAGGAATGGATCAGGCATAAGCAGATATTGGGGGTTATTTATGAACTGTGAGGAATTTTTAAGACAATTTCGTGATGCATTGGAGGGCAAAGTCTCAGAGAATCTGATACAGGAGAATGTAAATTATTATAAGTCATACATTAATAGTCAAACGATAGCAGGAAAAAGTGAATCTGATGTATTGTATTCACTTGGAGATCCCAGACTTTTGGCAAAGACGATTGAGGAGAGTAGTAAATTTGCATCTGAGAGTCGGCATGAATCTGACTATGGAAATTTTAATTCATCGCGCACATATGCTAGAAATGACACTTATACGAATACTGAGGAGGAAAGACACAGTAAGCTCCCGAAATGGCTTATAACCTGTATTGTTGTGGTAGTGGTATTGCTGATACTCTCAGGAATATTTCGGATGTTTATATTTTTGGCACCATATATTATTGTCTGTATGTTAATTGTTTTTTTATTTCGCGCTGTTCGCGATTGGTGGCATAAAAAGTAAAAAAGAAAAACGACCATTTACACGAAAGGTCGTTTTCCGTTAAGGGGAGTATAAATAATTAATATATAAGGGTTGTAAAGAGGATTGAAGGAGTATCTCTTTACTAATATTAGTATATCAAGTATATTCGGAAAGGTCAACTAATTTCTGAAAATAAAACTTAACAAACAATAATTGTCAGATTTGGGCAGTGTATCCAAAGTTAACATGATATGTAAATAAAAATTCTTGAATAAAAAAGTGCATTTGTGCAAATGATATCTGTGTAGCATGAAACAAGTGCTAATGACATGCAAAATAAATGTAAAGAGTTGTATGTCAGAAAAAAAGGATTTAAGTCCTAAATAATTGGAGGTATCATTATGGCTGGAACAAACAACAACGAGCAGAACAAGTCCAATAACAGCTATCAGAACTCTCAGAACTCACAGGGTTCTAACAGCACAAACAACAGCAATTCTGAGAATAATCAGAAGAATTGCAAGAACAGCACAAACAACAATAACAATAAATAATTGTTGCTGGAACAAAAAAGGCAAGGCTTGATTACAAGTCTTGCCTTTTTTGCGCAAAACTGTGTAAAGGAAACAAGCTGCTAAATCGGCAAATAAAATGTACAATAAGTAGACGAGATAACATGCCCTGCTCGATTGCATTTCTATACAGATAGAATAAGCTATCAAGATAGTGTATAAGTTGCATCACGACAAGTCTTTCTTTCCCTTATAGTAGGGATTTCTATAAAACTAAAATAGTATATAAGTTACATGACGACGATAAGGAAGGTTTCTATATCAATTGTATGATAATGTAGAGGAAAATGTATTACATGATACGCTGATGACATGTGAATAGAGAGTTATTTTTTTATTGATTGAGAAGGTTACAATTCATACCCATGGTAAAGTTCGTATTTATTTAAGATGATTCGATGTGAAATGCAACAATTGATATACATAAAATGCCATAAATCAAACATTTGGGCGGTGGTTCTGACACCATACAGCAAATATATAGTGCATGTGTAAAAAGCAATTTAAAAAGCGCTACGAGATAGGTTTTACTCGAAATTCTATTTGACAGAAAAGGCTAATGAATATAATATATTAAAAGAAAACATGATTTAGGAATCCTTGGAAAAGTGGAGCGTAAAATAAAAGATGAAAAGATATGAATTGATTGCACCTTGTCATTTTGGAATGGAAGCATTGTTAAAACGAGAGATCATAGAACTTGGATATGATGTGTCTCACGTTGAAGATGGAAAAGTGACATTTATCGGTGATGATGAGGCGATATGTCGTGCCAATATAGGACTGAGAACTGCTGAGCGAATTTTAATTAAAGTGGGAAGTTTCCATGCAGAGACTTTTGAGGAATTGTTTGTAAATACGAAAGAACTTCCGTGGGAAGAATTTATTCCTTTAGATGGAAAATTTTGGGTGGCGAAAGCCGCCAGTATAAAGAGTAAGCTTTTTTCTCCTTCTGATATACAATCTATCATGAAAAAAGCGATGGTGGAGCGATTAAAGCAGGTTTATCATGTAAATTGGTTTGCCGAGGAAGGACAGAGTTTTCCAATTCGTGTTTTTTTAATGAAAGATATTGTAACAGTGGGACTTGATACAACAGGTGAATCACTACATAAGAGAGGGTATCGTAAATATACTGCCAAGGCGCCAATTGCAGAGAATCTTGCGGCAGCGATGATTATGCTGACGCCATGGAAAAATGATAGAATACTTGTGGACCCATTTTGCGGAAGTGGGACTATCCCAATTGAGGCAGCATTGATGGCAGCGAATATAGCACCTGGTATGAAAAGAGGATTTACAGCGCTTCGTTGGGAACATCTCATTGACAAGAAAATGTGGGATGACTGTTATGAAGAAGCAAGAGAATTGGTCGATTTATCGGTTCCTGTTAATATAGAAGGGTATGATATTGACCCAGAAATGATAAAAATTGCAAAGCAAAATGCGCATCTCGCCGGAGTAGAGCACATGATTCAGTTTGAGGTAAGGGACGTAAGACAGCTTGTACACAAAGCGCAGTATGGTTTTATCATAACAAATCCTCCATATGGTGAACGACTTGAAGAAAAGTCAACAATCCCAGTGCTTTATAAGAAGTTGGGAGAGCGATTTCGGTCGCTTAATACATGGTCTCTTTATTTAATTACTTCTTATGAGGAAGCGCAGCGAGATATTGGACGTAAGGCGGATAAGAATAGAAAGATATATAACGGCATGATGAAAACTTATTATTATCAGTTTATGGGACCACGTCCGCCAAAAAGATAGCAAGTAAAGACAATACAGAAAAATTTAAATGGAGGAATAAAAATGAAGGTAGATCGAATTATATTTGCGACAGGAAATGCTGGTAAAATGAAAGAAATACGAATGATTTTATCAGATCTTGGACTTGAAATACAATCTATGAAGGAAGCAGGAGTGGATATAGACATTGTGGAGGATGGAAAAACATTTAAAGAAAATGCGCTTATCAAGGCATCAGCCATTGCAAAGGAGCTTAAGAAACGGGATGTGAAGGCAGTCGTACTTGCAGATGACTCTGGACTTGAGATTGACTATCTAAATAAAGAACCAGGAATTTATTCTGCGAGATATCTGGGTGAGAATACTTCCTATACAGTGAAGAATGCCAATCTGATTGAGCGACTTGTTGGTGTTCCAGACGAGAAGCGTACTGCACGATTCGTATGTGCAATTGCAGCTGTTTTTCCAGATGGTAAGACATTTCATGCCGAAGCTACTATTGAGGGACAGATTGGATATGAGGAAAAAGGAGAGAATGGATTTGGATATGATCCCATTTTTTATCTTCCAGAATATGGAATGTATTCTGCTGAGCTTGCACCGGAGGAGAAAAATCGTATTAGTCACAGAGGAAAGGCTCTGGAGGAAATGAAAAAGGTGTTAAAAGCGCAGATGTGACAGCCGTGTAGGGAGTTGATTATGAAAGTATTGATTATCAGTGATACACATAGAAAAAACGAGAATTATATAAAGGTTCTGCAGAAGGTTGGAAAGCTGGATTTAGTCATTCATTTAGGAGATATTGAGGGCAGTGAATATACGATTCAAGAAGCGGCGGGCTGCCCTGTGGAAATGGTTGCAGGAAATAATGATTTTTTTTCCAATTTACCTTCCGAAAAGACTTTACAAATAGGGAGTTATTGTGTTATGATAACACACGGTCATCGTTATTATATTAGTATGGGTAATGAAATGTTAAAAAAGGAAGCGATTGCCCAGGGAATTGATATTGTAATGTATGGTCACACACACAAGCCTGTGATTGATATTTCAGATAATATTATAGCGATTAATCCAGGCAGTTTATCTTATCCCAGACAGGAAAATCGCAAGCCGTCATACATAATAATGGAACTTAATGCGGTCGGCAAGGCAGAATTTACGCTGCATTATATTGATTAAAAAATTTTTTGAAAATAAAATTAAAAATTTTTGAAATAAGTGTTGACAATAGTGATATTGTTATGTATAATAAAATTCGTCGTTGTGAGAGATAAAAAAGAAAATTGGACAACGGGGTGTGGCTCAGCTTGGCTAGAGCGCCTGGTTTGGGACCAGGAGGTCGCAGGTTCGAATCCTGTCACCCCGACTTGACATGCGGGTGTAGTTCAATGGTAGAACACCAGCCTTCCAAGCTGGATACGTGGG
>CAJUAE010000049.1:19199-22869 GCA_910583965.1 uncultured Lachnospiraceae bacterium | reverse complement strand
AACTGGTGTAAAGGAGGAAACTATGGGTGTATTTTGGAATGTGGCAGTTTTTAAGAAACAGCATAATGTGGATGTTTGGGAAATTGTCAAAGAACTTGCAGCAGGGGAAAATGTGTTTTTCATTCTGCTAGAGGAATGTGAACTTTGCGATTGTGAAGGTGGGAATATCCTTAGCTTTAATGAATATTGTTATGCAGATGACAAGTTTGCAAAAGTGTTATCACAAAAGTTAGAAGGACCAGTAATGGTATGTTCTATTTATGATGATAGTTTTTGGGACTATTATCTGTACAAGAATGGGATGGAATTGGATAAATTTTCGACTGTACCAGATTGTTTTGAACCAATTGCAGAGGAGGAATGGGATCAGTGGCGCGGAAATGCAGCACTATTGGCAAAGGAGTTTGGCTGTTCAGCAGAATCCTTGTCAAAGCATCTTTATTTTTGGAAAGACGAAATGGGAGACGCATGGGAGGTGGTGGATTTTTTAGAAGCGCTTGGATTTAAATTCCCAGATTTTGATGATACGACGTGGGAAGATTCGGATGATGAATTAGAAAGCCTCAATGATTCTAGTAGAACGGTTCAGGAGGTATATCCTTCTAATCAAGTGTGTCTTTACAATGATTATTTTCATGATGATTACGAAAATTTCCAGAAGTATTTAGAGAATAAATCCAAGGCAAAAAATCCAATTGATTTAGTGGCAGATGTAAAAGTAGACATGGAGTTTGTCGTATGGGTACGTGTGTGTGAAGATGGTATAATGCAACAGTTCTCTAGAAATGAACTTACTTCAGAGCAGATTGTACAAATGATGAACGAGACGTTAAATGGGCGATATACTTATTTTGCAGCAGATTTTTTGTTTCAGGGAAAAGGGATATATGTCAAGCGATTAAAGAAAAAAGTGTATTCACCTTACCACTCAACGCTTGTGCTTCATCAAGGCTTAGGAAATTTTGCATGTTTATTTTTTGCGGGGGATAGTTTGTGTTGTTATGAACTGATTGGAAACTTTTATACGTACTATTACGTTGATATTAAGGAGCTTCAGATGCTTTCTGTGGGAAATGTAATGCTTCCAGAAACTATTGTTTTTCAAGAGCGAACTGGTATTGACAGGGCATTGCACATGTTATTTTCTCATTTGAAGTATGCAGACAAGCATTTAAAAAAATCTTCACTTTGGAGTGCACAAAATGTATTTCCGGGCGGAAGAAATAATTATAATAGATGGCGGCGGGAGTTGGGGTTACTTGAGGACTAAAAGACAATGATTTGTACTGCGTTTTTGTGAAGAAATACGCTATACTAATAAAGTATAATGATTTGGGCAATTTATACATTGTTACCAAATGTTTTGGAAAATTCTTCAGTAAATTCGATTTGATAGAGATTTCATATTCTGGATAAAAAAGAAAGATGGAGATGAACTTTGAAACATTTTGCAAAAGTACAATTGAAAAGCTATGGTTTCACACCCGCGCCATGCACTTGCTGCATGGTGTCGGATCCAGCGCCAAAATGCCTGTTTTTAGGCATTTTGTGTGCATCCATTGTTGCAATTCACATCGAATGTTCGTAAATTGGTGCAAAATCTGACGTTGGTGTGAGTTGTAACAATCTATGGGATTTGTCATATGAAACATGATGGATTCGATTGCAGTTTCTAGCCGTGATATGCTATAATGAGATAATTCGTAAAAATATTCAACAAATTCTAAAGAACAGTAAAATATTTTTGGTCCTAAATAGACTCTGGGAGGCTATTTTAAAGAATAAGGAGGAATCAGATGAAAAACAGGATAGCAATAATTGCAATTGTAACTGCGTTTATGATGACAGGGTGTCAATCAAATGCTGGAAATAGTGAGGAGACAGAGGCACTGAAAGAACAGATTGCACATCTTGAACAGCAGGTAACAGATTTGGAACGACTATTGGCATCAGGGACAATGTATGCCACCGAAACAAATGATGTGCAAGGCCAGCTAGATGCTGTTTCTGACAACAGTGAGCAAGCTGTGCCAGATGTTAATACGAATGAAAATGTGCAGAGTCAAGGAAACAATAATACACCAAACAATACACAGTTTCCGTCTGATGCAGACAATAATCAGCAGTCTCAAAACAATACAAATGTAGGAAATAGTCAACAACTTCAAAATGACACAAATGTGGGAAACAATCAGCAACCTCAAAATAATACGAATGTGGGAAATGGTCATATACCGGGGCATGATGAAGGTACTTATCATAATTCGGTAAACTCTGACATAAGTGGTGCTGCATCATCAGACCAGCAGAGTGTTTCCGCAGACATAAAAACAACCAATACGATGGCGGATTTAAGCAGTTTGGTGGAGGCGTTTGTGACAAAAGCAAACGCGGCAGTACCAAGTGGAACAGTGTCTCAGGATATGGAGCAATTTTTTGCTTTCAAACAGGAGGAGAAACAGATTGACGATCTACTTGACCAGCATGAAGATGAGCTGGAATATCTCTATAAAAAGCAGTCTTTGACAAGAGACGAGTACAAGAGATTAGAACGGGAATTGGATCTTTTAGATGATAAATTAGATGCTGCGAAAGACCAGTTGGAATTTGTGTTTGGCATTGATGATTAGGAGGAAAAGGTGATGAAACCAATAATATTGTGTTATGAAAAATGTACCACTTGTAAAAAAGCATTAAATTGGGTTAAGGAAGCTGGATATGAGGCAGAAGTTCGCCCAATTAAAGAAGAAAATCCGACTGCGGAGGAGCTAAAACAATGGCATGAAAAGAGTGGATTGCCATTAAAACGTTTTTTCAATACAAGTGGAAATTTGTACAAAGAACAAGCACTCAAAGATAAACTGCCCACAATGAGCGAGGAGGAGCAATACCAGCTATTGTCCACAGATGGAATGTTGGTAAAGCGCCCTTTGCTCATCACGGATAAGGGAGTTTGCCCAGGGTTTTCCCAAGAGGAATGGGAGCGACTTTTTCAATAAAAATTAAAGTTGTCTCTCAAATACTGGAATTTGGTCTAATGGCGCAGGGCAGACTATTGTCTGTTCACCCTTGTAAATTTGACAATTTATAATATGTTTCCATGTGCCAGCAGGAAGATAGACTTCACGTTCCCGTTAACCTAACTGTAGTATTGGTGCGACTAGATATTGATTTCCAAACATATATTGGTCGTCTAACTCCCAGCAATAGGCATCATTAGGAAACTCGAAAAACATGGTTCGCAGCAGTGAAGCACCTGTTTTTGCTGCCTGCTGCATCAGTTTTTCAATATAAGGTTTGATAGAAAGACGTAAGTTAAGCTGCTGTTTCATAATATCAAACGCTTCCTCGCCATAACTCCAAAGTTCATTAGGATGTCCAGTGAATAGACTTCCACCACCCCATTCCATAGTCCCAATAGTTGTCTTGTCCAATGGAAAAAGTCAATGACAATCACGTCAAGCAAAATTCCAAGTTCCTTGTATTTTCTTGCGATTCCAAGTACTTCGTCTTGTGTTCGATAACGCAGTTTGCATTGCCAGAGTCCTAGAAGTTCTTTGTTAATCATAGGTGTTCTTCCAGTTACTTCTGTGTAATTTTCAAGAATTTTTGCTGGATTGTCATCAACAGTAATCCAATAGTCTAATTGCTTTGTAGCTTTTGCTTCCCA
>CAJUAE010000049.1:0-19099 GCA_910583965.1 uncultured Lachnospiraceae bacterium | reverse complement strand
ATTCTCGCCCGCGAATTTTAAGGCATCTACTTTCACGGCAGGTAGGCTGGTCGTAATCTCTGTGATATTCTTTTAGAATTTTCTGTTCGTCACGATAAAAAGTCATAATACCCACAGAGTCCACTTTAACACAGAGTCGTCCATTAGTGATGGAAGCGTTGACAGTTTCCCTGTTTTCTATACTGTCAAATTTAATAGAGACATCAGCAGAAGTATCGGGGATTGATTCTTCCAAAGCCCAATCATTTGCAGTAAAATTTGGGAATTTTGTCGCGCGGATGCGCAGAGCATTTTGGCCCCAAGGTGTGATGCACACAGTTTCATAATGATGTCTCCACATTAGTGATTGATTTTCTTTCCAGAATTTCATATAAATCTCCATTCTTACAAAAATCTGTGAATTTGAATATAATATATGGAAGTGCTAAGTGTGTTTGGTATTTCATGTTGTTGTAGTGTATTGTAAGTTTTTTATACACACGAGCATCTAAGTAGGGGAAGATGCATCTTCCCTGCTCGATTTTTATAGGGAAGGGGTACGCTGCTCTACTATATAAAAAGTGCGTGCATAGAAAGGCATTTTTAGCATTGCAGTATTCCAGAGTGTCAAAAATTCTTTTTGGCTAATTTTTCTGTTGTATGTTTTTTCATTGCAATTAATGTATCCCGATGCCGATTCCGCCAAAAATAGATTGTGTTCATCATATCCGACAACTGGTATAAAATGCAGCCATCGTTTGTCTTTTCTAACTTTTATAAAAACAATAATAGGGGTTCCTTTGCTGACTTCATTTTTTAGTGCGTTAAGATTTCCAGCGCAATATTTAACACAAAAACCATAGCTTTCCAGCACTTTTTTGATTCCTTTCGGAGGGACACATCCATCAGATGCCTTAAAAGGCATCTTTTGATAGAGTTCTGTTCCAGTGGCAAAGATACCGAAATGACGCAAAACATACGCGGCAGCATATCCTGAGCACTCATTTCCATTTTGTAGGTCAATACGGTTTTCTTTATCAATCATATATTGCGAAATTCTGCAAGATGTGGAAAGCTTTAGTACATAGCTGCCCATCACAATCACATCAACAATTGTTGTGATTGATAATGTAATAATACAAATGATTATAAGTAGCCAAATAAATTTCATTTAATTTTATCTCCGATTTTGTTGAATGTATTTCTTTTATTCCGTTATTGCAAAATAATATTGAATACGAAATTGTTATGAAATAGTAATAGTTCCTTTCTGTATTTACATACAAATATTTATGTGATATTGCAGAAGATACTTATGCTTGCTTTTAGATATTTATTCTCCTATAAAAGAAGTATATCACAGCTTTCTATTTTTACATACCTTAAACCATTGTTTACAGAATAAATGCATGAATAGAAATACAAATTTAAAAAGCCATAGGTTATTGCGTTTTGATAGACAGAACGTTTTAGGTAAAGGGGGTCTGGTTTTAGAATTTTTATACTTGAAAAAAGGTTTATGCAAAAATGGATGTAAGAAAAACTCGAAGTTGAAAAATAACTGTGTCATATTTTACCTTGATATTGTAAGAAAACGAAAAATATGAAAAAAAATTAAAAAAGTACTTGTATTTTTTTAAATCTTGTTATATACTAAATAACGTGCTACAGACAGAGCATAAATAGAATAGATTTAGCGCTATCGCCAAACGGTAAGGCAACGGACTCTGACTCCGTCATTTCAAGGTTCGAATCCTTGTAGCGCTGCTAGGATTTCCCTGATAAAGTGATTTGTCAGGGAAATTTTTTATGCACAGACCCGTGCAGAGGAAATAAGCCGCTAAAGCGGCGCACAGGTCGCGCGCAAGTAGGGAAGATAAACCTTTCCTACTCGATTTATACACAGACCCGTGTAGAGGAGATATGCCACTAGAGTGACACACAGGAAATAAGCTACTAAAGCGGCACAAAAAGTTGTCAAATTTGCAGAATTTAACAAGAAAGGGGGATTTATATGAGAAGTTCATACAAGGAAGAAGACGTCATATTGCTTTTAAAGGATATTACTGGTTTAGTGGAACCACAGCCTACAGCGGTGCGCGAGCGGTTAATTCAGGCGGGAACACATTACAGTGAAATGCTTCCAATTGAATACGTTCCAACCCAGAAATATATGGAGGTGTATACAAAAGCACTAGAAACATATGCAAGGCCAACCGCTTTAGCAGTAGGATGCTTGTCAGATAAGATTGTACAAACAAGAGGAAAAAATGTAGTACTTGTATCTCTTGCAAGAGCAGGGATTCCAATTGGAATTTTGGTGAAGCGTTATTTGCGTTTTAAATATCAATTGAATATTCCACACTATGCAATTTCGATTATAAAGGGGAGAGGAATTGACGATAATGCTATGAGATATCTTCTTGAGCGATTTCAGCCACAACAGCTTCTCTTTTTGGATGGTTGGATTGGAAAAGGGGCAATATTAAAAGAATTGCGCCAAGATATTAAGGCTTATGAGGGAGTGTCCGCAGAGATTGCAGTTTTGGCGGACCCTGCAAATGTGACAGAATTATGCGGTACACATGAGGATATTTTAATTCCAAGTTCTTGCTTAAATTGTACAATATCAGGACTGGTGAGCAGGACTTTTCTGCGGGATGATATTATAGGCCCACATGATTTTCATGGGGCAGTTTATTATGGGGAACTGGCCGATTCCGATTTATCCTATGAATTTATTCAAGCAATAGAACAGCATTTTATAGTGCAAAATATATCAACAGAAAATTGTCAGATGCAGAAGTTATCCAACACGGAAAAGAAAAATGGTTATGGTATCGACGAGGTGCGTATACTTGCAACAGTGTTTGATGTGGATGATATTAATCTTATCAAACCAGGAATTGGGGAGACAACACGTGTGCTGTTAAGGCGTGTTCCTTGGAAGGTATTAATTGATGAAAAATATAGACAGAATCCAGATTTAAATCATATTGTAAGACTTGCTGAGGAGAAACAAGTCCCAATAGAATATTATCCGTTAAAACATTACAAATGCTGTGGTATTATTAAGAAATTGGCGGAGACATAAGTTGTTTTAACTGCAATAAATTGTCTGACAAGGATATTGCATGGAGAGTACACACAGAGAAAACTGTCTATTATATTGGTTTAATCATTATTGCTGGGCTGCGTTTTTTTGACGCCAAAATATTCTGCTGTGAGCAAGGTGCGCAGTGCCCAGTTAGAGTGCGTTTTGTATTCGTTCATGCGTCCTTTACTAACGCTGCCAGCTACCAGAGAATGAGAAGTTTTATCCCAATTTAGGATTGCTAATGCATCTTGATAGTCCTGTTTTGATACTTTGTATGCCTCATTAACAACAGAGATTTGATTGGGATAGATAACTGTCTTTCCAATAAAACCACAAAGCTTATCGTCAGCAATTTCATGATATAATCCCCGTTCCCAATTACTGCTGTGATAGTATTCCCAAACTGGTCCAGAAATCACATAATCTCGACCATATACAGTGATAATATCGGAGAAAATATTAGCGATTGGACGGATTTGGTGTATGGATTCATCATCATGTCTGCGGAATCCAAATGCATGACAGAGGTCATTACCACCAACTCTAATATTCAATACTTTGTCTTCAATCTGATCAAGTTTTTCCTTCAATGTATATAAAATTTCTGTTCTATATCGCAGATCTATCATGCTAGGACTTTCAAAAATAGGCATAGTGTATATTGGCTGGCTGGCGAGTTCGTTTGCATGAAGAATCTCTTGTATATAGATATCTGCATTTTCAAGTGAAAACTTGGGGAGGATAAAACCTGTGACAAGTGAGATATGCTCTCTAAAGGCTTTGCAAAGTCTCCCAATTTGGTGAGCATTTCTCACACGCACAAAGATTTTGGGTAAATAAAATGCATTTTGCACGCTCCGTTTCGCTAATTCGTACAGTGAATTGGTAAGGATGTGTTCTGCCTCAGTAACGCAGTCGTCGCGTATGGTATCTTCCAGACACAGAGCAAGTGAATATTTTGTACCAAATTTTTGCTGTGTGATAGAATCAACGATTGTTTTTCTATTTGCAGGACAGTATAAAAGTGCACCGACACTGTAATAGAGCACTGAATTGTTCATAATTAAAATCTCCTAAACAAAAATAATTGAATGATTGTGGAAAATAAATCATAATTTTGCAATGCTACAAATATCAATCTACTATAGCACACATTTGGAAAAATTGTAATAGTTTTCATTATAAAATAAAACTAAAAAACGAGTCAAATCTAACCCAAAGCATTAGCCCATTTCTGAAACAAATGACACTAGTTTATGGTCTATCCATTTAGCGAAAATCATGTTGTAATATGAAGATTTTTTGTCGATTTATGTATAAAATTTGCTATAATTCACATAAAAATAGGTCAAAAACCAACCAAATTTTATAGAGAGTGTGAATTCTAATGTTATTTGTGTTGACTTTGTGGTATGATATTAGTAAAATATGTATAGAATCAAGGCATGAAACGAAGGCTTTGTTGGGAAAATTGAATTAATGTGTATTTTATGTACGCCTTATAAATTTGTATATCTCTAAATATCAATTATATTGTATCATTAAGGATACGAAGATAAGTGAATAATAAACAATAGTTTAGGAAATGGTGTGGGATAAAAAATGGAAAACGAACAAGAAAATAATCAACATAGCCACAATGTCAAAGTGGTACTTCCACCAAGACCAGATAAGAAAAAGGCACCATCACAGTTAATGTCGGAGGATGCACGACCTATACGCATTACAATACCACCACGGCAAGATAGAAAAACAGTATCGCCACAGTCGGTACAGACCCCTCGCAGAAATCAGAGCGTGTCAGCTCCTTCTCAAAATACAGGAGGTGTTGTGACAATACCACCACACACAGAACATATTAACACCAGTGAAAGAAGTGTTGCCAGAACAGAAATGAGTTTTGAACAGCTCGCACAGCTTGCATCTTCCGTTGTGATGATTATGGTACATGACAGTGCTGGAGAAGAATTTGCCTGTGGTTCTGGTATTATGATTGGAAAAAAAGGGTATATTTTGACAAACAATCATGTTTTGAGCGATGGCAGCTTTTTTACTGTTCGGATTGAAAATGATAGCGCCTGTTATAGAACTAGTCAGGTTATCAAGTACAATGCTTTGCTTGACCTTGCGGTAATTCGGATTGACAGAGCACTTGTCCCACTCTCTGTCTATAAGGGACCACAGAAACTTGTCAGAGGGCAGAAAGTGGTGGCGATAGGAAGCCCATTAGGACTTTTTAATTCTGTGTCGGATGGTATTATTTCTGGATTTCGGAAGATGGATGATGTGGATTTAATACAGTTTACAGCCCCTATATCTTCTGGCAGTTCTGGCGGAGCAATTCTTAACATGTATGGGGAAGTAATTGGTATTAGCACAACAATGATTCGGAATGCACAGAATATTAATATGGCAGTAGGATATGAATTTATCAATCTATTTATTCAAGGATTTACAGGCTCCTAAGTGTTGCAAAAAATGGGAGAAACATTAAATTTAGATTAAAAATCGATTAATATTTGAAAGTATGTTCTGTTTTTGTTGAATAAACAATGGTATTATGATATACTTTGAACAAACAAGACAGTTAAAGTATAAGACTAGAATGAAAGTCCATTGGTTTTAGACAATGGGGAGTTCACTATTATGAAAAAGCGTGGTTATAGGATAGTGATTGAGGGAAAAATATGTTTGCGCATATTAAGATAAACAATCTGAATGATTTTTTTATAGAACGTGACAGCAGACCAAACAGAGGCGTGTATTTTTATAGGATTAATGGATATACGGAGACAATTGGACAATTTATACAGCGATATTATGAGGCAGCAAGGCTTTCAGGTGTGGTCATTGAGGGTAGAATTCCTAATCCAGATGAGAAAAACCTTGCCTATTATGAAGAAATTATGGGCTTAGGTTTTCGACTGAGTCCAGATTTTATTGTCCAGAGTTTGAAAAAATGGCTTCCGCGCATGAATGATTACCAGCGTGGAAATGTGGCGCGTTCTCTTTATGATACACTTGATTCCTTACGAAAATCTGGAAAAAATGACAATATGCTGAAAAATGCATACATAAAGTTTATGTGCTGGTTATATTATAGATTTGAGCGTATTGTTAATTTGCTTGGTGAAAACAAAATTCCAAAAATTCTGTATGAGGGAGAAATTAGTAGCTATGAATTAATGCTTGTCAATATTCTTTCTAATGCGGGATGTGATGTTGTGTTACTACAGTATCACGGAGACGCGAAATACCAAAGTCTCAATGTGGAGAATTGTATTTCGCACAATCTTGAATTGTCAGGGATAAAGGAATTTCCACGGGATTTTAATCTCAAATGGATTCGAACCCAGATGCAAAATGCACTCAATAATGAGCGACTTTATGGTGTACGGCCACAAGTGCTTAACTGTACGAATGCATGGATAGAGGGGAATGGGCTGGAGGACTTCAAAAAAGCACCGGCAGAGCGAGGAACAGACCCTAAATTTTTCTATAATTGTTATTACAGAATCAGTGGCGTGGAGGACAAGCAGACATATGCAAATGCATTGTATCAGTTTCAATTGGCGCTAGAGAATTGTAAGCGGCATTTTGTGATTGTTGATGGCAGTATTCCCAAGCCAGATACAGAAGAAATAGCAGCAGTAAGACGTAGAAATTATACAAGACAAGACGAGATGTTAATGGATCTATCGGCCAATATACAATACACATCAAATATAGAACTGCAACGATTAATGGTAAAAGCATTTCTAGATGAGATGCTTGAGGAGGCAAAAGAGTCAGATTCCAATCTTTCTAGATTGACCAACAAGGCAGTTTATCTGCTCTGCTGGATTCGACGATACCAAAAGTTGCTCTTTTCAAACTGGAAAATGCCAGAAGTGAGCTGTTTTATTCATATGGGACCCTGTAGGGATGAGAGCGAGGCGATATTTTTGCGCTTTTTGGCGCGGATTCCTGTGGATGTGTTGGTGCTAGTTCCTGATTTGAGTGCGAAGTGTTGTCTAGAAGATACTCTTTTATATGAAATACATTTTGCAGAATCTCTGTCCATGAATCGTTATCCGAGACAGAGTGCGGATTTGCAGGTAGGAACGGTTGCGTATCATGCAGAGCGCGAGCTTGACGAACTGATGTATCAGGATACAGGAATGTATCGCAATCATCAATATACCAAAGCAGTTTCTATCACATTGCAGACGATGTATGAGGAGATACAGATTTTATGGAAAGAGGAATTGCGATATCGTCCCAATTTTAGCACAGAGAATGGTGCAGTTACATTGCCTGTGATTTTTGCCAAAGTATCTGGTGTGAAAGATGGTCTGGTACAGAAATATTGGAGTGCTGTTAAGGCGCTGATGACAGAAGATACTTTTGTGGTAAAAAATGTGCCATATATTGATTCTACGGCACCAAATCCAATGAAAATGTATGCGACAGAGTTTTATCGAAATGGGCGACTGCAAAAAAAGAAGATTCGGGAGCACCCAAATTATCCATATAGTTTTTTGCGGGAGGAAATTCAGGAGCATATTCTTGATAAATTACAGCTTTTAATTGAGAGCAAAGTGATAAAGGGAACTTTTGAGAATGGTACAGAGTACACAATCGTTGCGACAATTCTTAACCTGCCAAAAGAGATTGTGCGACTCATACAAAAGTTCGATTTTACGAAAAAGAATCCAAAGTTGATTTATTTTAATACTGGAGAGAAAATAATTTCTTTAGAAGATTCTATTTTGGCAGCATTTTTAAATTTGACAGGGTTTGATGTAGTGTTTTTTGTGCCAACAGGATATCAAAATATAGAGAAATATTTTAATAGAAAATTGATGGAGGAGCATCAAATTGGCGAGTACGTATATGACTTGCAAGTTCCCAATATGGCGCTGATTTCTTCAAGTACACGGCTTTCGTGGCGTGACAGACTTTTCCGAAGGGGAGGGTGAAAAAAGGAAAGAAACTAGAAAAAAGAAAACGTAGGTTACAGCGCAACATATCAAGAAGATATGAAAAAATAGGAAGGGGGAGAATTACTGTAAAACATGTAACATTATAAAAAGAGAAAAAGAGCCTTTCAGATTAAATTACAGACTAATAAATATTCGTCAGAATTATATCTATCAAATCACATTAGAAACCATAAAACGAGAATCAAATTTTATTTGAATTGAAGATTTGAATGGAAAAGGAATGATAAAGAAGAAACAGATATGAAATAAAAAGGCTTGTAACTTTTTATAAGTTTTCAGTAACGGATAAAGAATGGGATTAGATTTTAGTAAGACAAAGACACAGTCATCAGCAATGACCACTACAGCGGACACCAAAAATGAAATTGAGGTAGTGGAGACATATGATATTGTGGAGGATAGACAGCAGATGAATCAAACGCTTGTCGGTTCTCAAGAGGTGGATAATATTGTAAGTACTATTGAGATTGATAATCTTGAGACGATTGTGTCTTTCGGCGCGGAAGTTGCTGAGGAGATATCCAAAGCATCTGATGTTGTGCTAAACAATGTGAATATGTCCCAGCTTGACGACTCGAGTGAGATGCTCAATGCCCTTGCGCGAGTGATGGAAAAGTTTGATATTGACGAATTGCAGGAGAATCCTTCCCTGTTTAATAAACTTTTTGGCAATATGAGAAAGCAGCTTGACAAGATACTGGACAAATACCATACAATGGGAGACGAGGTTGACAAAATTTATGTGGAACTCAGAAAATATGAGTCTGAGATTAAACAGTCTAACCGCAATCTGAATACAATGTTTGAAGCCAACGTAAACTATTATCATGAGCTTGTAAAATACATTCTTGCGGGCGAGCAGGGGTGTAAGGAAATCGAGGCATACATTGCACAGCGAGAGTCTGATATGCAGACGACAGGAGATACTTCCATTCAGTTTGAGATTACAAGCCTAAACCAAGCGCTGATGATGTTGGAACAGAGAACGCAAGATTTGAGGACGGCGGAGAGTGTAGCAATGCAGTCCATTCCAATGATTAAGGCAATGGAATTTAGCAATATGAATCTTGTGAGAAAGATTAATTCTGCATTTATTATTACGCTTCCTGTATTCAAACAGGCACTTGCGCAGGCGATTATGCTTAAACGCCAGAAAATACAGGCGGATGCGATGAGTGCGCTCGATGCAAAGACGAATGAAATGTTAATTCGCAATGCACAGAACACAGTGGAACAGACTAAGCTGACAACGGCGATGGCGGCAGGTAGCTCGATCAAGATTGAAACACTGGAGACAACTTGGAGAACAATTGTGGATGGTATTAACGAGACAAGACAGATTCAAAACGATGCACAACAAAAGCGCAAAGAGGATCAAGCAAGACTTGAAAATATCAAACGGGAGTTCAATGAGATGTACCATGTTCCCAATAAAAAGTACTGATAAGTTTGTTACTATTCACGGCGTGGGAGTTGCCTCATAGTAAAACAGTTGGGGTGATATGGAAAGTTTTCCTTTGCAGAAATCACTTCTCATACCTGAAGCATGTTCTCACAAAATGCGCAGTGTATGTGCATTTTTAACCCATGAAAAGTAACATAAATTTTCCATATGAAGGAGGAAAAACATATGCCAATCAATTTATCAAAAGGACAGAAAGTAGATCTTACAAAAGGAAATCCGGGTCTTAAGAAGATTATGGTAGGACTTGGATGGGATGTTAACGCATTTGATTCTGGTGCGGACTTTGACTTGGATGCAGCGGCTTTTATGGTGGGTGCAAACGGAAAATGTCCGACGGAGAATGAGTTTGTGTTTTACGGTAACTTGACACATCCAAGCGAAGCTGTGAAGCATATGGGGGATAACCTGACAGGAGAGGGTGAGGGAGACGACGAGCAAATCGAGATTGACCTTGATAAAATTCCCTCTAATGTGGAGAAAGTGGCTTTTACGGTTACTATCTATGACGCAGATGTCAGAAGGCAAAATTTTGGACAGGTTTCTAATGCATTTATCCGTATTGTTGATGAGATGACGAACACGGAATTAATCCGATATGATTTGGGAGAGGATTTCTCAATTGAGACAGCAGTTGTGGTTGGAGAACTTTATAGACATAACGGTGAGTGGAAATTCAATGCAATTGGAAGTGGCTTCCAAGGTGGACTCGCAGCACTTTGCGGGCATTATGGAATCGAAGTTGCTTAATAGTAACAATCTGTTTGATATTCGCAATAGATTTTTAGAACCTTTTTGCATCTGATGTTGTTAGGAAGATTCTGAAAGTTTATCATAAAAAAGGAGGGCATAAAAATGCCAGTTTGTTTAAAAAAAGGTCAGAAGGTTAGTCTTACAAAGGATAATCCAGGATTGAAAAAAGTGGTTGTGGGACTTGGATGGGACGTCAACGCGTTTGATACCGGCGGAGATTTTGACTTGGATGCAGCAGCATTTCTGTTAGGAGATTCGGGGAAAGTTTCCAATTCAGGGGATTTTGTATTCTATGGAAATCTATCCCACGCATCGGGTAGTGTTGTACATCAAGGAGACAATCTTACAGGTGTTGGCGAGGGAGATGATGAGCAGATTAAGATTGACCTGTCCAATGTTCCAGACAGTGTTACCAAAATTGCGTTTACTGTAACAATTTATGAGGCGGAGGCAAGAAGACAGAATTTTGGTCAGGTCAGCAATGCATTTATCCGTATCTATAATGAAGAAAGTGGTGAGGAGATGATTCGTTATGATTTAGGTGAGGATTTCTCTATTGAGACAGCGGCAGTGTTTGGAGAACTTTATCGGAATGGTAGCGAGTGGAAATTTAATGCAATTGGAAGCGGTTTCCAGGGTGGACTTGCGGCATTGTGTGGTAATTTCGGAGTAGATGTAGAATAAGAAGTTCTAGCGGCGTCCTGTTTATTGACAGGGCGCCAGTAGTATATTGGTTGCGCATAAGAAAGACTACAAAAAGTTTTTTAGAGTGCTTTTGGTGATGGAAGGGAGAATTGAGATGTCAATTAGTTTACAAAAGGGACAAAAAGTAAGTTTATCCAAAGATAATGCAGGTCTTTCCAAAGTCGTTGTTGGATTGGGATGGGATGAGGCGCCGCAGACAAAGAAAGGATTTTTTGCGCCAAAGCCACAACCAATTGACTGCGATGCATCTGCGATTTTGTTGCGAAACGGCAAACTCTGCGCAAATGAGGATATTATATATTTTGGAAACCTCAAGCATCCAACGGGTACAGTACAGCATATGGGAGATAACCTTACTGGAGCAGGGGATGGAGATGACGAACAAATTATTGTGGACCTTGCGTCTGTTCCGCAGATATATGACAAGATTGTCGTTGTTGTGAACATTTATCAGGCAGTTCAGAGAAAACAGCATTTTGGAATGATTAAGAATGCGTTTATCCGCATTGTGGATGCAAGAAATAATACTGAATTATGCAAGTACAATCTGTCGGATGACTATTCTAATATGACAGCAATGATCTTTGGTGAAATCTATAGACACAATGGTGAGTGGAAGTTCAATGCTATGGGGCAGGGAACCACGGATCCAGGGCTTGGAGAGCTTGCCAACAGATTTATTTAATTATAATTATGAGGAGAAAATGAAAAATGAAATTTAATGGACTTAGTGACAAAGAGGTCGAGCAGTCACGTGGACAGTATGGTTCTAATGAGATTCCAGATTCGGAACCTACCACCTTCTGGGAGGAGTTTAAGGAGACTTTTGGGGATCCTATGATTAAAATCCTTCTGGCAATTGCAGCACTGATGATTGTTATGTTTTTCTTTGGCTACGCGGAGATTTATGAGCCTTTGGGAACGATTGTTGCAGTGTTGGTGGTGGCGTTTGTTTCGGCAAAGACAGGCGTGGCAAGTGATACTAAGTATCGTGAACTGAAGGACAGCACCGAGAAAGACAAGTGCAAAGTCTACAGAAACGGGGTTGTTACAGTTATTGAAGTGGATGATGTCGTTGTTGGGGACAAAGTTTTACTTCAATCAGGTGATAAAGTACCAGCGGATGGTATTCTGATTGATGGGGCACTTAAAGTAGACAATTCTGCCTTAAATGGAGAGGCAGAGGAGTGTAAAAAGACAGCAGCAGATCCAAGTGTGCAACTTGCAGATGATATTACTGGTGATACTTTTGTGGACAAGTATTCTCTGTTTCGCGGTGCTGTGATTTTTGACGGGGAAGGTGTTCTTGATGTCAGAAAAGTTGGCTTAAAGACTATGATGGGTAAGATGGCAGAGGAGATGCAAGAGGATGAGCCAGATTCACCGTTAAAAGTAAAGCTTGCCAAACTTGCCAAGCAGATCTCGACTTTTGGTTATATTGGTGCTGTTGTGATTGCACTCTTTTATCTGGCACATGCAATTCTTGTATTTGAGGGTGGTGCTTCAGGATATTTTGCGCAGCCAATACCAGATATTATTAAGAATGTAATCGATGCAGTATCACTTGCGGTTGTAATTGTTGTCTGTGCAGTGCCAGAGGGACTTCCTCTAATGATTTCACTTGTTTTAATGCAAAATACAAGTAAAATGCTCGACCACAATGTTCTTGTTAGAAAGGCGGAAGGTATTGAGACAGCAGGTTCATTAAATATTCTTTTTAGTGATAAGACAGGTACAATTACAAAAGGATCACTGGAAGTAGTCGATTTCTTCTGTGCAGACGGAAATTCAATTGACATTCCACAGTTGAGTAAACACAGTAAGATAAAAGGATTGATTGACCTTGCAATTGGTAAAAATACACAATCTCTGTTTGATGCGTCACACAGAGTTATTGGCGGAAATGCTACTGATCAGGCGTTGATGAAGTTTATTGGAGAAGATACCTTTAATAGTTTGGCCTCCAACAAGGAGTATGTTGTCTCTGCCCAGCAGGGATTTAACTCGACCAACAAATTTAGCCAAGCGCGGATTGACAGTGTGGGTAAGACATTTTACAAAGGTGCACCAGAGCGGCTTCTTGCAGCGGCGACAAAATATCTGGATGCCGACGGCAATATCAAAGATATAGACAAAGCAGTGCTAGACAGAAAGATTGATGAGCTTGCAGCGAAAGCAATGCGTGTACTTGCGTTTGGCTATTCTGAGAGTTCACTTGTGGAGAGCAAGATCAATGATGATATTGTTATTATCGGTTTAGTGGGCATTCGTGATGATGTGAGACCAGAAGCAAGAGATGCCATTAGGGAAGTACAAAATGCTGGTATTCAGGTTGTTATGATTACTGGAGACAGACTCGAGACTGCTGTGGCAATTGCAAAGGATGCAGGTTTGTTAAAGAGCAATGACGAGATGGCGCTTTCCTCAGCACAATTAAATGAGATGTCAGATGAAGAAGTAAAGAAGATTATACCCAAAATTCGTGTAATTGCAAGAGCGCTTCCAACGGATAAATCGCGTATGGTAAGGCTTTGCCAAGAGATGAATCTTGTTGTTGGTATGACTGGCGATGGCGTGAACGATTCGCCAGCATTAAAGCGTGCGGATGTGGGATTTGCTATGGGTAGTGGTACAGAGGCCGCTAAGGAAGCTGGTAAAATTGTTATTCTTGATGATAACTTTAAGTCCATTAAAGACGCTATTTTGTATGGACGTACTATCTATCACAATATTTTAAAATTCTGCAAGTTCCAGTTGGTAATTAATGTGACTGCGGTTGTGGTAAGTGCCATCGCACCATTCTTTGGGGTAGACGAGCCATTAAAGGTAACACATTTATTGTTTGTAAACCTTGTTATGGATAGTCTTGGTGCGATTATGCTTGGCAATGAGCCAGCACTGGAAAAATATATGCGTGAAAAGCCAAGACGCAGAGATGAGAGTATTGTGAGCAAACCGATGATGGCGCAGATTTTGACAATGGGTCTGTGGCTTACTGTAGTTAGTTTTGTATATCTAAAAACACCATTTTTTGTTGATTTATTTGACACAGAAGAACAACATTTGACAGGTTATTTTGTATTGTTTATTGTAAGTGCATTGTTCAATGGTTTCAATGTTAGAGATGACGGATTTGGCATCTTTAAGGGGCTTGACCAAAATACAGGATTTATTAAGGTCTTTTTGACAATTATTCTTGTGCAGGCATTGATTGTGAACGCGGCGCTAATACCATTTACAGTATTTACGTGGATTGGGAATATGTTTAGCTGTGAGCCTTTTGGCATTATGGGTTGGATTTGGATTGTGGTGCTCGCAGTCACAATGATTCCTGTAGACATGGTTAGAAAACTTGTTGTAAATAAGAAATAGAAGGATTTTGTCAAGAGGATATATTATAATGACACGAATACCGAAAATAAAACAGCTTCAGACTACTGCCGCTGGAACGATAACGATTAATTGGGATTTGGTTGAGCAAATAATTGGATTTCAATTGCACGATAATTTAAAAAATTTCTACTCACGAATTTTAGGAAGCAAAAATAAGTATGGTACAATTTCTGGACAAATAAAGTTTAATCCTGTCGGATTTGTAAAGAGATATGTCAATAGAGAGGACTGGTTGGTAAATGCGAACAATACAAGCTATGCCGAGCTTTCACTGGATTTATTGACAGAGACAGATGTTGCATATGTGGTAGATTATCTTCAAGAGGCATTTAAGGGTGCTTGGACAGGTGGAAATGATTTTGGCAACAGAGCGTATATTGGTGATATACTTATTAACATGGGTCAAATAACACTTGTTTTTAATAATGATACCGGCAAATTTGAGTGGGTGGATTTTGGATATGGGTATTTTGAAGTATATGAGGAAAATCCTTACGGGATTGTAGCTGATCATACACAAGAATTTCTTGATAAGTTTATGCTTGTTAAAAAATGTTAGCAGGATTGGTTTTGATAAAGCAAAGTGAGTTGGTTCACTTTGCTTTATTTATGCACAGGGGTGCGTAAGGAAATTAGCAGCTTTGCTGCACGCACCCGGCGCACAAGTAGGGGTTTTTACTTGATTTATGGAAGATAATGTGGAGGCAGAAATGATTGTATTTCATACAGATTTGGACAATACGTTGATTTATTCGTATAAGCATGATATTGGAAGTCAGAAATGTTGCGTTGAAATTTATCGTGAAAGGGAAATTTCGTTTATTACACAGGAAACTTATCGTCTTTTGGAGAAGCTTATGAAACAAGAAAAATGTGCTAATCAGCTTTTAGTTGTGCCGACTACCACTAGAACAATAGAGCAGTATCAAAGAATTAATCTAGGTGTGGGAGCATTTTCATATGTGCTTGTCTGCAATGGAGGAGTTCTTCTTGTTGATGGAAAAGAAGATGAAAAGTGGTATCAAGATTCACTAAAACGGATTCGGAATAGCATAGAAGAATTGCATAAAGCGTTAGAATTGCTAAATCGAGATATGCGCAGAATTTTTGAACTACGATTTATTAAATCGTTATTTGTATTTACAAAATGTGAGCAACCAGAGGCCGTAGTAGAAGATTTGAAAGGATTGTTAAATACAGAAGTTGTGGATGTTTTTCACAATGGGACTAAAGTGTATGTTATTCCCAAAACATTAAATAAAGGAATCGCAGTTGATCGATTTCGAGATTATATTTGTTCTGATTTTGTGATAGCAGCAGGAGACAGTATATTTGATATTTCTATGTTGGAGGCGGCCGATCAGGGAATCGCTGCGCCAGAATTGGCGCAGCAATATTCTTTTTCGCAAAAAGTAATCTATCCATCAACAGAGAAGGTTTATGCGGAAGCTATGCTTGAGACAGTGCTTGCGCTTGCGAAGCGTTACAACTGAAGGAACAGATTAATTTGGTCTGTGTCCAAGTCGACCGCCATCCATGCCAAGACTAATGCCACTTGCGCGTTCATTTGGCTGTATAATAACTGTTACAGGTTGGCGAGCGTTCCATTCAAAACTGTACGATTCTCCAGAAGTTTGACCAATGAAGGTTTTCCAGTTAACATCCATCTTGACATCTGGGTCACAGTAACCATTTCCCATCCAGCAAACTACGGCGTCAGGGTCGACAGTGAGCGTAGAACCTGTTTGGATATTGCTTAGAACGATTGGATTGCCATCGATTAAAATTGCAACATATGCGTTAGGGCCTATCCCTGCCAGCGTCGATGTGGCGAGTCCTTTCTGTGATATGACACCACAGCCGATAAATCGTACATCATACTTACAATCTGGCGTAAATGCAAGAATATTTTCGGATTCAATGGAGAGAATCTCGCCTTGTTGAAGTTGGTACACAACTACGTGTTGAGCATGGTTTGCATAGTAGGTAACACTATCGCCGTTCATCATAACTTTCATGAGAGGAAGATTTTCACCTGTTACACGTCGCATAAGTGAGCCTAATAGTGCTTGCCCTGCATTTTGCTGTGGCCCGAGCAGTAATTTCTCAAATTTATAATTTTTTTGTCCGCCATTTTCACCGCAGATAAATGACCCTGCTTTGGTAAACAAAACATCATTTCCACGACAAGTTACTTTTAAGGTTAATTCATTAATTACTTCAAATATTAACATTGATTTATACTCCTTTTTATTCTCGCGAACAATAAGCCAAGCAACTGTGAGGCAGATATTTGGTGAATGCTGCGAGGCGTTAATACCCCATAGCTTGCTGCGGGGTGTTGATTTTATATAGTTTCTCGAAATCTTTCTTGCATCTACTTTGCAGTAGAATTTTTAAGGTTAAATTACTTGCACACCATAAAGCTCACATAATCCTGCAAGGTCTTTGGCAACACCATTTCCAATAGCGTTAAATTTCCATGAACCATTATGTAAATAGAGTTCTCCAATCATCATAGAAATGATATTATTATAGTATTCTGTCATTAGAAAACTTACAAGTTCTTTGTTAGATTGGTCCATAATTCGTATATAGGCGTCTTTTAACATGCCAAAGTGCAGTCTGTTTTTTAGTGCATCATTGATGGTGAGGACAAAAACAATCTTTTTCACCTGCGAATTGAGTTTGGTAAAATCAATTTGAATCAATTCTCGGTCGGAACTGCCGCCTTCAACAAATTTTGTGCTGTGATCAGGGCTGATTGTCTGACCATAAAATACAAACCAAGAATCGCCAATAACTTTTCCGTTTGCACCAAGTAGGAATGCGGAGACATCCACATCACACCGTGCATCAGTAACATTCCAACCAAAACAAGCATTAATGGTAGTAAGCACAGATGTAGATAACAGTGTCTTTTGCCCCTTTTGCACTTTGTTGTACAACATAGGGATTGGTTTTGCTGCGGGTACTCCAGGAGTACTTGCTGTATTTTGTTGTCCCGCAGTTAGTGCAGGCTGAATATTTTGTGATTGACGTGGTGGTCTGTTTTGTAGCGCTTGTTGTGTTCTATTTTGTGGCTGGTTATATTGAGGCGTTTGTTGTGTTCTATTTTGTGGCTGGTTATATTGAGGCGTTTGCTGTGTTCTATTTTGTGGCTGGTTATATTGAGGCGTTTGCTGTGCTCTATTTTGTGGTTGGTTATATTGAGGCGTTTGCTGTGCTCTATTTTGTGGCTGACCAGATGTTGTAGGAGTACTGTTTGTTCTAGGATTTTTAATAAGAGTCATGATATTATTTTGGTTTTTTACACTTTGTTTTTCTGGTATATTTATTGAGAGAATGGAATTATGGTTCATGACACCAGTGGATTTTGTTGCTGTATTGATCATTGTGTTCCTCCATACAGTAAAGATAGCTTTTTGAAAAATTCCTTACAATTATATTTGTATTAGATTTTCTAATTCCTAATTATAGCACAATAAAAAAATTCATACATTAAATTCAAATTAAAATTATATAATTTAAATAACGCGTTTTTGCGGGCTTAGTGCGTGTTAAAATGATTAAAAATATGATAGAAATATACAAATAATATACAACTTTATATCATGTTTATAGCGCAAATAAGGTCCTCTAAGTTTTTCTTTATGTACACTTTACTTGTTATATCACCTTTAGAGTGTCCAAGAATTTCTTTGATGCAATTTTGATTAACATTAGCCCTATCCATCAGAGTAGCACAAGTGTATCGTGTGTCATGAGGCAAATGATTTAAATTAAATTTGTTCATAGTTGGATTCCATATATTATTTAAAAAATTAGGACGAGAGTATCGTTTTTTACCATGTCTTATTAAATATAAGTTTTCGCAATATAATTGGGATATAAATGGGAGTATTTTATTAGAAATCGGAATGATACGATCTTTTCCAGCCTCAGTTTTTATACCGCCTATCATATACTTTTCTGCAAGGAATACATTTTTACAGTGCATAGAAAGCAATTCTTCTATGCGTAGACCGGTGTAAATCATTATTAAAATGATACGTGTATTTGCATCGTCAGCATTTTTCCATAATATAGATAGTTCATCTTCTGTAAAGGTTTCATGGATAGAATTTGCTTTCTTTTTGTAATTAAATTCGATATCACCTATAAAATTTTCTTCAATATATTTTTGTTTTCTCGCGAAATCAAACACATTAAAAAGCACTATATTTAAATTGTGCACACTTGAGCTAGACATTGATGCAGCATTATCCGCAATGTCTTGTATATCTTGATATTTGATGCAATTAATTTTCTTGGAATGAACTGTTTGACACCGTTTGAAAGCAGCATTGTAAGAACCAGACAATTGATTTGATACAGTTCCCTTCTGGCTTTCTACATGTTTTAGATGTCTGTTCAACCACAACTTATAACATTCTGCAAAAGTAGGACAAGAATTAACATTGGAAGTTTTCACAGGCATACCTGCATTATACTGTGCCAATAATAATTGAGCATCTTTCTTACCTTGTGGGGTACGTTCGAAGTATCCTAAATATTTGTATTGTGGTATTTCTCTGCAATCTTCTGTCAGTTTGACACCGTTTGGGACCCTTACAGCAATAGGGCGTCGGCGGTTCTTGCCTAAATCAACAATTCCTCCATATCCATTTGATAGGCTCTCGGAATCATGAGCCTGCCGACCAAAGCCCAGCGGTTGGCTGAACA
>CAJUAE010000048.1 GCA_910583965.1 uncultured Lachnospiraceae bacterium | reverse complement strand
GAAAATATTTATACAAGTATAGGAAACCATATTGTAGAAGGACCATGTTGTGATGCTAGGAAGATGGCGATTAGAATTGATACTATCAATAAAAAGTATGGTACAGAAGTTTTAGGATTTTGTTTTGATACTGGACATGCAAACCTTGTGGGAATTGACTTTGAAAGTTTTATAACAACCCTTGGCAACCGCTTGAAGGTCTTGCATATTCACGATAATGATGGTATTAGTGATTTGCATCAAATTCCTTTTACTTTTACAAGAAGTCGTGAAAACAAGACTTCTACAGATTGGGAAGGATTTATAAAAGGACTAAAAAGGATACATTTTAATCATGTCTTAAGCTTTGAAACTGCTCCTGTACTTACAGCGTTTCCGAATACTATGAAGGCGGATACACTAGGTTTTATTGCCAATATAGGAAAATATTTTTCTGGCGCTTTGGATGAATAGTATTAGAAAGTACATAATCACATTATCGTTAGGAGATACTTATGCTATGCAGTCTGCAGACGTAGACATTGCATGTATTATTATGGAAGCAATATTGACTAAAATGAGGTGTGATTATGGATTATACAGATGGTTTACAGGGCGGTGTATTGCCGCTTGGACTGGCGTTCGGACTAGCAATGGACGAGCAGGTAATCAATAATTACGGTAAATTGACAGAATATGACAAGGAGCGGATTATTGCTGAGAGCAAAAGTGTAAAGAGCAAAGAAGAAATGCAAGAGCTGATTCAAAGAATCGGTGATGGAGATACAATGATGTAATCAGCAAAACCGCAGTCATGGCAGCAGAGGTCCAGAGAATGGCTCTGCTGCCATTGTTAATTTATACAAAAAATGAAGGAATAAACTGTAAAAAAGTGAAATTTTTTTATTTCACCCTTTTAATGTGATAGGATTTAGTGTATCATTAGGAAAGGAATTGTTATACATGATTTAAATTTGTTACTATGAGCGGCTTTTGTGCTATGAATAATAACAAAAAATATATTTAGGAACTGTAAGGATAGCCATTTAGCCTGTGATGGCGCGGCTTTCGCAAGATATAGACTAAGAGGGCAGCGATGGATTGTAAAGAGGCGCAGCGATGTATTCATCTGTTTTTAAAGGATGAACTAGACAGGGATACGGAGTATCGGTTGGTGGAACATATAACTTCCTGCAGCGAGTGTATGGAGGAACTTACGGTTGAGTATCTTCTATTAGAAGGTATCAGCAGACTTGAAAATGATGAGGATATAGATGTGCAGAGCGAACTGGAGGACAGGCTGAATCGAATTATTACCCGCAAAAAAGTATTCAAGCAGCTAAAAGCCGGTCTTTTTTTAGTTGGTTCATTGATATTTTGTATATTTTTGCTGGGAGGAGCATAGGACGTCATGAGCAGGATTGTTTTGATAGATGGCAGTAATATTTTACAAAAAGCGTTTTACAGTGTACCGATAATGACAGATGCGACAGGATTTCACACCAATGCTATCTTTGGATTTGTAAATATACTATTAAAAGTAGTGGAGATAGAAAAGCCAGATTATCTAAGTATTGTGTTCGGAATAGAGGAAGATGGACAGTCAGCTGGTCTTAAAGAACAGATTCCTGTCTTAAAGGAGCTTTTGACTGCGATGAAGATTCACTTTTTGGCATCGGAGGAAATCAAAGCGGCAGACCTTTTGGGAAGGATTGTAGGACATCTGGAAAGACAAACACTCGAGATGGAAACACTCGAAATTACACTGTTTACAAGTGAGCGAAATACGTTACAACTTGCCTCAAACCAGACAAAGATTTGTCTGGTGGAAACAAGTGGTGGAAAGATTGTATTGCAAGACTACGAAATAGATGCGATACAAAAAGAATATCAGTTTGATCCAACGTGTCTGTGTGCGTTGCAGGTATTGACAGAAATAGCACAGATTGGAAGAAAAACAGCAATTGATTTATTGCATATTTATGCTGCCAATGAGGATATAATAGCGGCATTGTATACAAATTTAGACGACGTGCCACAAAAGAGTATACGCGAAAAACTATTGCAAAACAAAGAGGCAGTTTTACAAAATAAAGAATCCTGGAGGATTTCAAAAACTGGAGTGATTGATTTTTCACTGGAAAAGGTAATTTTTCAAGCAGAGAATATGTTTTCGGCAGAGTCGAATATCTTGTTGAAAAAACATTCTCTACATGGTAAATTTGGAAAATCTGAATTGGAAAATAACACACCGACTATCAATATAGATAAGGATATTAAGGTAGTTTCCATTCGGACAAAAGAGGACGTACAAAATGCTTTTGACAGGGTTCTCCAAGCTGGTTTTGCAGCGATACGGCCAATTAATGTCAAAGCGAAAGGTGCTGGTGAGTTTGGCGCGTATGCGGATGGACAGATGTATTTACAAATGGATGCAGAAAAAGCCGCTTTTGGTTGCATGTTATGTGGTGGTTCGGACAATGAGCGAAATGTTTATTTTATAGAGAGCAGTGACGCGATATCTGTAACATATCTTCAACAACAGATTGAGCAAATGTTTTTATCAGAAAAGATGTCTATCGCTGTATTTGATATTAAAAACGATTATGGTAAATTATTTTCAGAGGAAAATGACAAGAAATTATCAGCATCTGAGATGACTAAACAACTTTTTGATTGTAAGATTGCGGCGTATTTGATAAATCCGCTCAAGAGTGATTATGAGATTGTGGATGTGGCAGATGAGTATTTAAGCATTGCACTACAGAGATGGGCAGAGATATTTGGAAAGACAGATTTTAGTACAGCCTATCGAAATCAGCGAGAGTCAGTTTTGTCCTACCTTGCAAAGGAAACATATGTTTTATATCGAGCGAAACCGTTGCTGGAAACAGTATTGGTGCAGAATAAGATGGATAAGCTTTTTCGGGAACTTGAGATGCCATTGACTTATGTGTTGTTTGATATGGAGCGGGAGGGAATTTTGGTTCGCCCAGAAGAATTAAAGGTTTATGGGGAAACGCTTAATGTCAGAATTGATGAGCTGGAAAAAACAATTCATACTGCGGCAGGAGAAGTTTTTAATATTAATTCGCCAAAACAGTTAGGCGAAATTTTATTTGAAAAGATGAAGTTGCCTGGCGGAAAGAAGACAAAGACTGGGTATTCTACGGCGGCGGAAGTACTTGAGAAGCTTGCACCAGAAAATCCTATTGTGAAAGATATTCTGGAATATAGAGGACTTACAAAACTCAAATCAACTTATGCAGATGGACTTGCAGCATATATTGATGAAGAAAATAAAATACACACAAACTTTAATCAGACTATCACTGCGACCGGAAGACTGAGTTCCACAGAACCAAATTTGCAGAATATTCCAATGCGTATGGAGCTTGGTAGACGAATCCGAAAAGTATTTGTTCCACAAGAGGGCTGTATCTTTATGGATGCGGACTATTCACAGATTGAGTTGCGTGTGTTGGCGCATATGTCAGAAGACCAACAATTGATTGAAGCATATAAAATGGATGAGGACATTCATAGGATTACTGCGTCGAAGGTTTTTCATACGCCATTTGCGGAGGTCACGGATTTACAGAGACGCAACGCAAAGGCAGTAAATTTTGGAATTGTATATGGCATTAGTTCCTTTGGATTGAGTCAGGATTTGAGTATCACGCCCAAGGAAGCAAAGAGTTATATTGATGAATATTTTAAGACGTATCCTAGAATTAAGAAGTTTTTGGACAGGCTGGTGGATGATGCGAAAGAAAAAGGATATTGTGAGACAATGTTTGGCAGGCGCAGACCTGTTCCAGAACTAAAATCTACTAATTTCAATCAGCGTTCTTTTGGGGAACGTGTTGCTATGAACTCTCCAATACAGGGAACAGCAGCAGATATTATAAAATATGCAATGGTTCACGTCTATGATGCATTGAAAGAAAAGGGACTTCAGTCGAAACTAATTTTGCAGATACATGATGAGCTGTTAATTGAGACTAGAAAGAACGAAGTTGAGGAAGTGCAGGCAGTTTTGTCACAGGAAATGCAGAATGCATGTGAGCTGGCAGTGAAATTGGAGATTGACCTTCACATAGGGACAGACTGGTATGAAGCGAAATAGTGTGAAATTAAAATTTCACACTGAAAAACGCAAAAGACAGCGTTTTTATTTCTATTTGAGTCGCAAAAGGCGGCGTGGGGATTAATATGAGGATTATAGGAATTACTGGTGGTGTCGGTGCAGGGAAAACAAAAGTTCTTTCTTATATAGAAGCGCATTTTTCGTGTAGAGTGATAAGAGCAGACGAGGCAGCACATAAGTTGTATGAACCAGGACAAGTATGTTATCAGAAGCTTGTTGCACTTCTTGGACAGGAGATTTTAAGCGCTGATAATACAATTGATAAAACCAAAATGGCAGCAGTTATTTTTGGGGATAATGCATTGCTGGTAGAAGTGAACAGTATTGTGCATCCAGAAGTGAAAAAGTATATCTTAGAACAAATCGCTTTTGAGAGAGAGAGAGGAGTGGTGGCGTACTTTTTTATCGAGGCTGCACTTTTGATTGAAGAACACTATGACCAGATTGTGGATGAGATGTGGTATATTCATTCTGATGTGGCAATTCGAGAGAAAAGACTTGTAAAAAGTAGGAAATATAGTGCACAGAAGATAGCAGAGATTATGAAAGGACAATTGAGTGAGGAAGAATTTAGAAAGTACTGCCAAGTGATAATTATAAACAATGGCGATTTGGAGGAAACCTACAGACAGATCAATAAAATTATGGGGGTTGAGGTATGAACGAGAGGAATGTGAATGAGGAGGAGCTTGTATTTGGATTGGATATTGGCACGAGAAGTATTGTAGGTACTGTGGGCTATAGACAGGGAGAAAGATTTATCGTGACAGCGCAGGAAATTCGCCAACATCAAACGCGTGCTATGTTTGATGGTCAAATTCATGATATCAATAGAGTAGCGGCTACTATAGCGGATATCAGACAATGCCTACAAGAGAAAGCGGGTGTCAAACTAAATGAAGTTTGTATTGCTGCTGCTGGGCGCGTGCTCAAGACAATGAATGTACATGCAGACATGGATCTTGACAAGGAACGAAATGTCACAAAAGAGGATATGAGTAATCTGATTTCACTGGGAATAGAGCAAGCGTTTGCAGAGTTTCAAGATAGCAATGACACAGATATGCATTTTTATTGTGTAGGATATTCAGTTGTGCGTTATTATTTAAATGGCTTGTGGATGGGACAACCAGAACATCACAAGGCAAAAACAATTGGCGCAGATATTATTGCAACATTTTTGCCAGATGATGTTGTGGATGGTTTGTATAGTGCGGTAGAGCTTGCCGGATTGCGGGTTGCAAATCTGACGTTGGAACCAATTGCAGCAATTCGAGTTGCCATTCCAGAGAAATTTAGACTGTTAAATATTGCAATGATTGACGTCGGAGCTGGAACATCAGATATTTCTATTACAAATGATGGAACAGTTGTCGCATTTGGAATGATTCCTTGCGCAGGAGATACACTCACAGAACTTTTGGCAAAAACTTGTCTGATTGATTTTGGCACAGCAGAAATGATTAAGACAGCATCAACACAACAGGAAGAAATTGTGTATGAAGATATTATGGGTATGGAGCAGACGATTACTGCTAAGGAAGTGATTGCTATTTGTCAGGGTGAGATTGAGCGAATGGCAAAACTGACTGCCAATACCATTAAAGAACTGAATGGCGGAACTTCTCCAAGTGCTGTGTTTATTGTTGGTGGTGGCGGCAAAATTAGAGGATTTGATGCGCTGATTGCAGCGGAACTTGGATTAGATCCAAAGCGTGTGGCACTTCGCGGGGAGGAGATTATGCGAGATATTGATTTCCCAGAAGGAGCACTAAAAGATTCCACAATTATTACGCCGATTGGAATCTGTTTGACATACTATGAACAGTACAATAATTTTATTTATATTACATTTAATGGCAATAAAATTAAACTCTATGACAACAATAAACTCACAGTGACAGATGCTGCGATTCAGGCAGATTTTACTAGAGATGGTCTTTTTCCAAGGCGCGGGGAAGAATTGCGCTATACTGTAAATGGTAAAAATCGTGTTACAAAAGGAGAGTATGGTGAGAGTGCACACATCTATGTAAATGGTGAGGAGGTTAGTCTTAGTCATAATATCAAAGCAAATGATGTGATTGTGCTTGAGGAATCCACACTTGGTACATCTGCACAGGAGAAAATTGCAGATTTGATTGACTATAATGGGAAAATTGTTGTTTCGGTAAATGGTGATGAGATGCAGCTTCCAAAACCAGTAAAGGTAAATGGCATGGCTGTTACAGAAGAATACTTGATACAGAATGGAGATGAGATTGAAGTATTTACTTCTTATACATATGATTCCTTCTTGGCGTTTATGGATTTGGCAGCAGAAGATATTATTCTTTTTGTCAATGGTGAGCAAGCAGATAGTACAGTGGAGATTCATGCTTCTGACAAGCTCGAAATTAAGAATCGGAAAGAACATCAACTGAAAGAAATCTATAAGGAATCACAGCGAGAAGCAGTTAGAGAAGCAGTCAAAGACCATGTGTCAAAAGCGGAAAAAAGGAGAGAACAAGGAAATTTAAATATAGAGGAAAATTCAGGCAAAGCGTCAACACAGGAGACACCGATAGAAGCGTCAGACCAAGACAAGGCAAGAGCAGAATCAGACAAAGATACACATACAGAGGCGTCTACAGTTGACGAGACAAAAGACGAAATAAAGGATGAAACAAAAAAAGAAACAATATCAGATACGGACAAAATATCGCCTGAGAAATCGATAGAAGAAGTCAAAGTAGAAAAAGGGCCAGAAGAAACAAAAACAACTACAGAGGAACCAAAACAGGTAAAATCTGCTGAGACAATTACAAAATCAAAGTCGGAATCGGAAACCGTCAAAAAAGAAGAAACGAAAGAGGAAGTGAAAGAAGAAAATGGCAAAAAGATAATTGTCATTGTAAATCAAAATCCAACTGTTATGAGAGGAAAACAGAGCTATATGTTTGTGGATATATTTGATTATATTGATTTTGACACCAGCAAAGTGCGCGGTGGTGGAATTGCTACTCTTGTTAACGGAAAGGATGCACAATATACACAAGAAATTCATAATGGAGATAAGATAGAGGTATATTGGAAATAAAACAGATTGGCATAGAATAGGAGCAAAAATAGATGAGAATGTGCAGTATAGCCAGTGGAAGTAGTGGAAATTGTATCTATATTGGTACAGAAGCGACACATCTTTTGGTAGATGCGGGGATAAGCTGCAAGAAAACGCTGGAGGCACTCAACCAATTTGGATTGACAGGAAAAGATATTGATGGGATATTAATTACGCATGAGCATACAGACCATATTAATGGTCTGGGTGCGCTGTGCAGGCAATTTGGCATATCGGTCTATGCTACAGAAGGGACAATAGCTGCCATTAGGAAAGTGAGTAATCTTGCGAGAATAGAGGACTCACTTTTTCATACAATTAGGATTGACGAAAAATTTATTTTGAAGGATATTACAGTTAATCCGATGAAAATATCTCATGATGCGGTTCAGCCAGCAGCATACAGATTTCAATATGGAAATAAGCGTATGGCAGTTGCGACAGATTTGGGCACATATGATACATATACGATTGAGAGTCTTCGAGGAATGGATGTTATTTTGCTGGAAGCCAATCATGATGTTAATATGTTGCAGGTGGGCAAATATCCATATGCTCTAAAACAAAGGATACTAGGGAAAAAAGGACATTTGTCGAATGAGCTTTCAGGCAGATTACTGAGTAGATTGCTACATGACAATTTGAAAACAGTGTTTTTGGGGCATCTAAGCAAGGATAATAATTTGCCGGAACTGGCATATGAAACAGTGCGACTGGAAATTTCTATGGCGGATAATCCTTATAAACCAGATGATTTTCCAATTTTTGTGGCAAATCGGACTGAAATGTCACAAATGATAGAAATATAAAGATAAAAGATAGGAGAACTATATTATGAAAAAAACAATTATTACAGTAGTAGGAAAAGATACTGTTGGAATTATTGCCAAGGTATGTACATATCTTGCTGAGAATAAAATTAATATTTTGGATATCTCACAGACCATTGTGGATGATTATTTTAATATGATGATGATTGCAGACATGAGTAAGGCAGTCAAGTCTGTCAGCGAGATTTCTGATGAGTTTGACAAACTTGGAGCGGAAATTGGCGTTATTATCAAATGTCAGAGAGAAGAAATTTTTAATAGTATGCATAGGCTATAAGCTATTTACAATCGACAAGAAAGTAATGGAGGACATTTGAGAATGATAAACATAAATGAAGTATTAGAAACGAATAAAATGATTGAGAAGGAGAATCTGGATGTCAGGACAATTACACTTGGCATCAGCTTGTTGGATTGCATTGACTCTAATCTGTCACAGTTAAATGAGAAGATTTACAACAAGATTACATCTGTCGCGAAAGATTTAGTGGTCGTAGGTGAAACGATTGAGAAGGAATTTGGGATTCCTATCGTGAATAAGCGGATTTCTGTTACACCAATTGCTTTGGTTGGCGGAGCAGCATGTAGGACTTCTGAAGATTTTGTGGCAATTGCCAAGACGCTTGACAAGGCGGGGAGAGAAGTTGGGGTTAATTTTCTAGGTGGCTATTCTGCGCTGGTGTCAAAGGGGATGACAAAGGCAGATGAGTTGTTATTGCGCTCAATTCCACAAGCACTTGCACAGACCAAACTTGTGTGCAGTTCTGTCAATCTAGGGTCTACAAAGACAGGAATTGATATGGATGCCGTAAGGTTGATGGGAGATATTATTAAAGAGACAGCAGAATGTACAAAGGAGAGAGATTCAATTGGATGTTCCAAATTGGTTGTGTTTTGTAATGCGCCAGATGACAATCCATTTATGGCGGGGGCATTTCATGGTGTCACAGAGGCAGACGCCATTATTAATGTCGGTGTAAGCGGCCCGGGAGTGGTTAAAAATGCACTGGAACGCGTGCGTGGAGAAAATTTTGAGGTGCTTTGTGAAACAATCAAGAAGACCGCTTTTAAGGTGACACGTGTTGGGCAGTTAGTTGCACAAGAAGCGTCAAAACGACTTGGGATTCCTTTTGGAATTGTGGATCTTTCCCTTGCTCCTACGCCAGCAATCGGTGATAGTGTAGCAGATATTTTGTGTGAGATTGGACTTGAATATGCAGGTGCTCCGGGAACAACAGCAGCACTTGCACTGTTAAATGACCAAGTTAAAAAAGGTGGTGTGATGGCATCATCTTATGTTGGCGGATTGAGTGGTGCTTTTATTCCAGTGAGCGAGGATCAAGGCATGATTGATGCTGTGAATGCGGGTGCACTTACGCTGGAAAAGCTTGAAGCGATGACATGTGTCTGCTCTGTTGGTCTGGATATGATTGCAATTCCCGGTGATACAAAACCAACAACTATAGCCGGTATTATAGCAGATGAGCTTGCGATTGGAATGGTCAATCAGAAGACAACCGCTGTGCGTATTATTCCTGTAATTGGCAAGACAGTGGGAGATAGTGTTGAGTTTGGTGGATTGCTTGGATATGCACCAATTATGCCTGTCAACAAATATTCCTGTGATGCATTTGTAAACCGTGGGGGCAGGATACCTGCACCAATCCACAGCTTTAAAAATTAATTTTGATTAGTTCACGGGTTAACTCATTTGGACGCAAAAGATTAGCCGATTTATGTGACCAACGCCGCTGTTTTTGCTGTCGGATACTCTCATAAATATCTGCGGCAAACAAATCAGATTGTAGTGTTGTCAGGGCAATGTCATGGAATTGTTTTAGTGCGTGTGCAGGTTTGGTTATAACAGGAATCGATGTGTTTGCCTTGATGGATTTCAATAGTTTTTGACCGCGGGAGGTAAAGCCAAGTAATCTTGCATAGGGGGTATAATCCTTCTGCTGCAAAGCATCTGCGTGCTCTTGTGTCAATCCTAATAGAATGTGCATAAGACCACGACAGATGCGAGAATATGTCAAGTTTTTGGTTTTACACAATTGTGCAAAATCTTCAAAAGAGACAAAGCGAGAAAGATTATTATGCAAGGTATGTGATAGTTGTTTTCCGATGTCAAAGTAGTCGGCAAAGGCATCTTTATGACCATAAAGTTGTAACATTTTATATAGAAGGATTTCAGAAAAATCTTCAGTGTACAAGTGTTCTTGCGCTTGTAGTAAGGTATAAACATTTGTTGGTAGAAAATTTTGAATTGCAGAGTCAGCAGTACTTGACAGCTGGAAATGAAGTGCGTTTCGTATTGCATTTGCAGAGATAAAACTGTCTGACTCTAAAGAGACAGAGGTGTACGCTGTGCCTTTTCGCGCCAGTGTTGCAGGTTTGATTGCACTGTTTCTCTGTATAAGTGCCTTGACATATTCTGTTCCAAGAATATTGTTGGGCGCGCTAAGAAAGTTTTGTATATCTTGGTCGGGAAAAAGTTCTGACAGTGCGCGGCTTCTGGATGCTGGAAAAGTATAACCTTGTCTTAAAGACTGATTTAGCGCCGTTTGGTATGCTTTGGATTCGCTAGCAAGGATGTTGGCATACTGTAAAATCTGGGCGAGATCGCCGGATTCACTGCCAAAATGCAACGTATCAATAACGCCGAGTTTGTCAGCCAGAGAGACTGCTCCTTGCGCAAAGTATTCGGCACTGCCCAATGCAAAGTAAACTGGCAATTCAAAGACAAGATCAGCGCCATGCAAAAGTGCCATGCGACAGCGTTCATATTTATTTACGATGGCGGGAATACCACGCTGCATAAAATTCCCACTCATAATAACAAGAATAAGGTCTGTGTTTTCTGCATGGCGTATGGTATCTAACTGATAGAGATGTCCATTATGGAATGGATTGTACTCAGCGATTACGGCTGTGACTTTCATAAAAATTCCTGCCTTATTAAAGTTTTTTTGAGGAACACACAAGGTTCTTGTTACATATTACATTAGTAGGGTGAGAAAAACAAGTCATTTTGTTACCGTTTGATTCACTCCAGTAACAAATAAAAATCTGTACAAAATTCACATAACAAATGGATTTTTACTTGTTAACCATATATTTTCTTATACACTTAGAGTAAATACTAAGTTCTGTGTGAATAGTAACATCATTCTATTTTAAATAATTAATATAGAAACGAAAACATCTTCCATTATTTTGGTAGTCATGTTATAATTTGGTTGATAAAGGATGAAATTCACATTTCAATTGATATTTCGATAACAGTTATTATGGGGCAAAGGAGAAAAAATGGGAAATCAATTAGTATGGAACGAACGATATAATATTGGGGTAGATATTATCGACAAGGAACACAAAAAACTGTTCAGTATTTTGAACAAACTGTTTGACTTTGGACGGCAGGAGGAGAAAAGTAAATGGGTTTGTCAGGAAGCAGTAAAGTATTTTAGAGATCATGCAGTTCAACATTTTGCAGATGAGGAAAGCTACATGGCTTCTATTGAGTATGCAGGACTTGAGACACACCAGCGCATTCACAGAAATTTTCGAGACAGGACAATTCCAGCATTGGAACGAGAGTTAGAGGCAACAAACTACTCTGAGGATTCAGTCAACCATTTTCTTGGGGTCTGTGCAGGGTGGCTGATTGGACATACTTTGATAGAAGATCATGCGATTGTGAGTGATACAATTATAAAACAGTGGGAAAATTTGCTTCCAGAAGAAGAACAAGTAGTGATGGGGCAGACGATTGCAAATCTATTGCATGATATGTTTCAGTTAGACCCACGGCTGATTAGTAATTGCTATGGCGGTGAAAAATTTGGAGATGGCATTTATTTTCGCTTGATTTATGGTACTAAGGATAAAAAAAGATGGGAATTTTATTTAATTTTTGAACAGCAACTTATTGTCAGCACGATTGGCACTGTTATGGATATAAAGTCTGAAGCAGTGAGTGTTATGTTGATGAATGCCGCCAGATATGTTGCAAAACAGTTTGTGGAGCGTGTCAAAGAATATTTCCCATCTTCTGATAAGTTTGAGATTAAGGAAGAACAGCTTTTGACTTATGAGCAATTCCAGAAAGTATTTGAGAAACAGAGTCCACAATTTAGTTTGTTGTTTGACACTGGAAAAGGATATTTTGCCTACTGTGTTGCGGCGACAGATATGCTTCAGCCAGAGGGTGGTGTCTCTATTATTGCAGAGAATGCTATGACTGAAGTTGGAAAATATCTGAATCAAAACAAAGCGGAAAAGGATAAAATAAGCAATAAAAAGAGAGTTCTTGTAGTGGATGATTCTGAATTTATGTTAAGGGCGATGAATGATCTGCTTAGCAGTGAATATGAGGTACTCACAGCAAAATCAGGGTTATCCGCAATTAGAAGTATTACGCTTGATAGACCAGATCTTGTTTTATTGGATTATGAGATGCCTGTCTGTAATGGAAGCCAAGTGTTAGAGATGATTCGCTCAGAGAAGGATTTTGCTGATATTCCAGTTATCTTTTTGACTAGTAAAGTGGATAAGCAAAGTGTGAGCAAAGTAATCGCACTCAAACCAGAAGGATATTTATCCAAATCAATGTCACCAGAAACAGTCAAAAGGGAAGTTGATCACTTCTTTGAAAGGAAAAATCGTACAAAAAAATAAAAAAATATGAATAAATTTCTTTTCTTGTCCATATAATGATTACATATAAAATAAAAAAAGTATGTGCTAGTATAAGGAGAATTATTATGGCAAGAGGAGTAAAGAAATCATTACAGGAGAAAATCTTACAGAAGGAAGAACTGATTGAGGCGCTTTCTACGCGTATCAAGAAGGAGAAAGAAGAATTGAATGAGCTTTTGGAGATGCAGAAGATGGAAGAACTGAATGAGCTCAGAGCAGTAGTGCAGAAATCTGGTATGGAGATAGCAGATATTATCCAGATGGCACAAATGCAAGCTGCTCAGTAATACAGAGTATTCAGAAAAAAGTCCAGACGAATTGCGTACATAGCCTCAAAAGGGTATAATGGAAAGCAGAGTGATGGACTTTTTTCTGTTTGAGGAAGCATTCAAATACATGATAAGAGAAAGGAAAAAACAAGTATGATAAACATACGTGAATTACAGCACAATTACAAAGAATATGCAGATCAGGAGGTGACAGTTGGCGGTTGGCTTAGGAGTAAGCGGGATTCCAAAACATTTGGATTTTTGGTTATTAATGACGGTACATTTTTTGAGCCGCTTCAAGTGGTTTACAGTGATAAACTTGATAATTTTGTAACCATCTCAAAACTAAATGTGGGGGCAGCAGTGATTGCAACAGGGATTGTGACATTGACGCCAGACGCAAAGCAGCCGTTTGAGATACAAGCAGTAAATATTGCGATTGAGGGTGATTCAACACCAGATTATCCGTTACAGAAAAAAAGACACAGCTTTGAGTATCTTAGAACAATTTCCCATTTAAGACCGCGTACAAATACTTTTCAGGCAGTGTTTCGAGTGCGGTCGCTCTGCGCTTACGCAATTCATAAGTTTTTCCAGGAGCGAGATTTTGTCTATGTCCATACGCCACTGATTACAGGAAGTGATTGCGAAGGCGCAGGAGAAATGTTTCAAGTAACTACGCTTGATTTGAAGAATTTACCTATGGTGGATGGTCAGGTTGATTTTAGCAAGGATTTCTTTAATAAACCGACAAACTTGACAGTGAGTGGACAGTTAAATGGTGAGACTTATGCGATGGCATTTAAAAATATCTATACTTTTGGTCCAACTTTTCGGGCAGAAAATTCTAATACAACGCGCCATGCAGCGGAGTTTTGGATGATTGAGCCAGAAATTGCCTTTGCGGATTTAAAGGATGATATGATGCTTGCCGAGAGTATGCTCAAGTATATTATTAACTACGTGTTGGAAAATGCGCCAGAGGAGATGGCATTCTTTAATCAGTTTGTAGATAAGGGATTGATTGAGCGATTGCAACATGTAGCTGGTTCAGAGTTTGGTCATATCACTTATACAGATGCTATTGCAGAACTTGAGAAGCACAATGATGAGTTTGAATATAAAGTATCATGGGGCTGTGATTTGCAGACAGAACATGAGCGATATCTGACAGAGAAGCTTTTTGGCCGTCCAGTATTTGTAACAGATTATCCAAAAGAAATAAAAGCTTTTTATATGAAACTAAATGAGGACAACAAAACAGTTGCGGCGATGGATTGTCTAGTGCCGGGTATTGGAGAGATTATTGGTGGAAGTCAGAGAGAAGATAAACTCGATGTTCTAGAAAGAAGAATGCAAGAATGTCATCTAAATCCAGCGGATTATGATTTCTATCTCGATTTGAGGCGCTATGGCAGTGCAAGGCACGCAGGATTTGGACTTGGTTTTGAGCGCTGCATTATGTATTTAACAGGTATGGGAAATATTCGAGATGTAATTCCATTCCCAAGAACTGTGAATAATTGTGAATTATAATCAGCTATATTGATGGGTAAATTTTAAATATTGCACAAAGATATATGTATCAGAAAGACAAAATGAAACGTTACGAATAGATTTAATTAAATTGGAAATTAAGTAATATATAAAGCTCCTGCTGTACAGTAGGAGCTTTATATATGAAATATTTATTTTCTTAGTGAAAACTGACCAATTAATCCGTTGAGAATTGTTGCTTGGGCGGATAATTCTTGGCTGGTTGCAGATGCTTCCTGAGCAGTCGCAGCATTACTTTGTACGACTTCTGAAATCTGGTTAATACCTTGTTCTGCCTGACGCATTGCGTCAGTTTGGTCTTCCACCATTGTCTTAAGATTTTTGGAGAAATCAGCAATTTGTTTGATTCCATCTACAACAGAGCCAATTGCACTAGCAGCATTCTCCGCAGCACGATTTCCCTCAGTAACTTCACGAATAGAACCTTCAATTAACTCTCTGGTATCAACAGCCGCCTTGGCACTTTGATTTGCAAGCACTCTAATCTGATCCGCTACAACTGCAAAGCCACGCCCTGATTCGCCAGCTCTAGCAGCCTCGATTGAAGCATTTAGGGAGAGGAGATTTGTCTGAGAAGCGATAGATTCAATCTCGGAGATAATATCACCGATTCTGTTTGATGCGGCGTTAATTCGTTCCATCGCTGCCATCATAGAGTTCATTTCTTCACGGCTATTATCTGCTTTCTCTGCATAATGCTGTGCTTTTATGTATGACTCATCTGCGCTTTGCACACTCTTTTGCATTGTGGTAGTAATATCGGAAATGGTAGCTTGCAGTTCCATAACAGCGTTTGTCTGTTCCGTTGCACCTTCTGCAAGAACCTGTGATGCTTCTGCAAGATCACCAGAACCAGAGGTTACTTGGCTAGAAACTTCACCGATTGATGTGAGTGTATCTACCATTTGATCTCGCAACCCACGCATAGATTCATATAACTTTTGAAAGTCGCCTGTGTATTTTGCAGAATATTTTGATTTGACAGTATAGTTTCCGCTTGCCATTTCACCAAGCACTTCACTGATATCATGAATAATAATATTTAGGTTGTTAGCCATCTCTGTTGCATCTTTTTCCATGTGCTCTACTTCGTCACCCGTTTCAATCATAGGGAAAGGTGAAGTTAAATCTCCAGTGGAGAAAGTTTTGAGACGTTGCCCAAGTTTTCCAAGAGGAGAAGCAATACCCTTTGCCATCTGTTTGCCAATTTTGGTTGACAGTACCATTGCGCTTACAATTACAATGATAATTGTAAAAAATAAAATTATCTCTGCGATTGTAAGTTTGGCAGAGAGGCTATTTCCCTCATTTACTTTGACATTCAAAAGAGCTTCCAGGTTGGAGTAGATAGTGTCATATATGTCTGCCAGTTCATTTATGGCAATATCTTGTGCTTGCTTACAAAGTTCGCGGTCTGTCGTTGCGCCAAGGTTCATAATTTCTGTATCTAGTTTCCAATATTCCTCTAGTTCAGCACGAATTTCATTGTATGTTTTTCTTCCCTCTTGTGATACAATGGTATCTTCAACTTTTGCAAAATTTGTTAGAAAGGCAGCTTTATGGTTATCATGCTGTTTTACTACAGCTGCGATTACGTCGGGTTCATCATAACCAATAGCAGCGCGCAAAGATGATCTAACATCTGCAAATTCAAACATTGCCTTTCCTATGTCTCCTTGTGCAAAACCATAATTTTTCAAAGCATAGGAATATCTGTTTGATATAATGGCAAGTGCAATCAATCCAAGGATTGCTACACTTGCAGTAATAGACGCTACCTTAAAAAATGATTTGGTCAGCTTCTTTTCAATGCTTTTTTGCTCGTTCATTGTTAATTTTCCCCTTTCTTTTACCACAAAAATTCCTTTTACCTGTCTGTAAACGACAAACAGCACTATCTTTTATTATAGACAAATAAAAGAAATTTGCAATACAAAAAGAGTGAAATTCAGATGATTTGGAGTGAATTGCGACACTTGATGCATATGACAGTTCCAACACTATGGAGCAAGTATAGTATGAGCATGAAAAGTAACTGATAAATCCAAAGACAGCATTGTATTTGCGCAAAAAGAATGATATGATAGAAAAACATGATACAATTTGGAGGGAGCCATGAAAAAGATAGTAAAATTTATTGGAAATAGGGATTTTTACAAGATGGTATTGATGATTGCTGTGCCAATTATGATACAAAATGGAATCACAAATTTTGTCAGCCTGTTGGACAACATTATGATTGGTCAGGTAGGCACAGAACAGATGTCAGGAGTGGCGATTGTAAACCAACTGATTTTTGTTTACAATTTGTGTATTTTTGGCGGGGTGTCTGGTGCAGGCATTTTTACAGCACAGTATTTTGGACAGGGAAATCATGAGGGTGTGCGTCAGACAATGCGTTTCAAATTGTGGATGGTTATTGTAATTACAGCATTGACTGCAATTCTTTTTTTATGTGGAGGAACGAATCTAATTAGCGCTTATCTAAAAGGAGATGGTTCGGCAGAAAGCATTGCTGCCACGCTTTTTTATGGAGAAAAGTATTTGAAAATTATGCTGATTGGTCTGCCTGCCTTTGCAATGGTGCAGATTTATTCTAGTACGCTGCGTGAATGTGGTCAGACAATACTACCTATGAAAGCGGGAGTTGCAGCAGTTATTGTGAATCTTTTGTTCAATTATATATTGATTTATGGAAAATTTGGCGCACCGGCGCTTGGCGTGCGTGGTGCAGCGATTGCGACGGTTCTCTCACGATATGTGGAGATGCTGATAATAGTCATTGGTGTACATAGAAAAAGCCATAATACATATTCCTTTGTCGCAGGACTCTACAGTACGCTGAAGGTGCCGAAAGAATTGATTTTAAAAATTATTAAAAAGGGTAGTCCACTTCTGTTCAATGAAACTTTGTGGGCAGCTGGAATGGCAATGTTGACACAGTGCTATTCTGTTCGTGGTCTAAATGTCGTAGCGGGATTAAATGTGTCAAACACAATCAACAATGTTTTTAATATTGTATTTATCGCTTTGGGGGATTCCGTTGCAATTATTGTAGGGCAACTTTTGGGAGCTGGTAAGATGAAAGAAGCAAGGGACACAGACAATAAGCTGATTGCATTTTCTGTAATGTGCTGTACCTGTGTAGCGCTTGTTATGTTTATTATGGCACCATTGTTTCCGAGACTATACAAGATTAACGAAGAAGCACAATTGCTTGCCAAGTATTTTATTATGGTCACAGCACTTTTTATGCCACAGAATGCCTTTCTGCATGCAACTTATTTTACATTGCGTTCAGGTGGCAAGACAATTATCACGTTTTTGTTTGACAGCGTGTTTATCTGGTGTGTAAGTGTGGTGATTGCATTTGTGCTTAGCCGTTATACAGGGATTCCAGTCATTGCGGTTTATGCGATGGTACAACTCGGTGATATTATCAAATGCATTATTGGGTTTATACTTGTCAAAAAGGGAATTTGGCTGCAAAATATTGTGGCATAAAGAACAGATGATTACAAGGTGATAGTATGAGAAAAGATAAGGATATGACAGTGGGAAATCCTTTTAAATTGATTGGAACTTTTTCTTTTTCCTTGATTGTTGGCAATTTATTTCAGCAATTGTATACGTTTGTGGACACCATTATTATAGGAAAGAAAATTGGAACGTTGGGACTTGCGGCAGTTGGCGGTACAGAATGGTTGATTTTTCTTGCGAATGGAGTGATAATTGGTCTTGTCCAAGGTTTTTGTATTCTTTTGGGAAACAGCTTTGGAGAAGGAAATGAACGAGAGTTTGAGGTTTATTATGCGAGAGCAAAAAAGATTTGTCTTGTACTTGCTATTGCATTGACAATCTTCTTTTTCTTTGTTTCAGGACCAATATTGCATCTGCTTGGCACAAAAGATGAAGTTTATGCCATGGCGCAGAAGTATATCAATATTATTTTTCTGGGGATTCCTTTTCTAGTCTTTTATCAATTATTTTCTGGTGCTTTAAGAAGCAGGGGAAATAGTAGGATTCCACTGCTGGCAATGACCGTTTCTTCACTATGCAATATTGTGCTTGATATTTTGTTTGTTAATATATTGGAGTTTGGAATTGCGGGAGCTGCGCTAGGAACAATTGCTTCGGAATGTGTGGTAATGTTAATTTGTGGCTACCACTATAATAAGGAAAGGGAAAAAGTTAACAATTTAATAACAGTAGCAAATGAGAAAATAGTTACATTTAAATTGATTCAAATGGGGATTCCAATAGCATTGCAGAGTGTCATTACATCAATTGGCGGATTGATTGTTGTAAATAGAATCAATCAATATGACATTACGTTTCTTGCGGGATATACTGCCGCAGTAAAATTATATGGATTATTGGAAATTGCAGCATCTTCTTTTGGATTGGCAGTGGTTGCCTATGTGGCACAAAATTATGGAGCGAGTAAAATGGATCGAATTGTCAAAGGGATTCGAGCAAGCTTGCTTATGGGAACCATTGTGGCAGTGGTCTGTTCAGGAGTGATGATTTTTGGTGGAAAGGATATATTGAGATTGTTTATTGAAGCATCGGATACCACAGAAAAAATGTTAGTATATGGTTATCGTTTTTTAAGAATACTGGCAGTGTTTTTCCCATTTTTATATTTTTTATATATCTTGCGGGCAGCGCTACAGGGAATCAATAATACAATTGTACCTATGGTGTCTAGTTTTGCACAATTATTGATGCGACTTTTTTGCGCAATTATTTTGACAAGATTTATTGGAAGCGATGGGATATTTTGGGGGGAAGTATCTGCTTGGATTTTTGCAGATATAATTCTTTTTATGCACACGAGCACCCAATTGAAATTTGTCAGCAGAAGTTGATGGGTGCCCAGTGCGAGAGTAGGGAAGATAAACCTTATCTACTCGATTAGTGTGTATGTATTATATTCGAGTCATACTAAAACAATCAAATAATTGTTAAGAGAGGTTATTAAGATTAGACAAGAATAGTATACGATATCTATAAATGTGATTCAAAATACAATATGAGCCGCCAAGGGCGGTATGGGGAATTAAAATGAAATACATACGAAAACTTACAGGAGTTATAATATTTCTTGTTGTAGCTTTTATGGTGACTGCATTTTTTAGACACCCAGAACATGATGGGGAATCTATGGCATCAAAGTCAATTGAGTATTACTTGAACGAGGGGTGGCTGATGGGAGTTTCAGACAGTGTAGAGCGGACAGAAGTTGAGCTTCCCTATTCAGAAAAATTTCAGACTTCAAAAACCATTATCTTTGAAAATTCATTGATAGAGGAATATGCAGGACTAGCGATGAAAATTTCCTGTGAAAATGCAGATGTACGTGTCTTTTTGGACGGGGAAATGATTTATCAGCAGGAATTAGAGAATATTAGTACCAATGTCGAACATTATGTCGATATACCCAATATCCAACAGGATAGTGAGACATGGGGAGAACTGTGCATTGAACTGACTGTTGTGAATCAACAGGAAGATATGGTGCTGCAAAATGTTTCTATTGAGATAAAAAATACAATCATGGTCGGACTGATGGGCAATAATTTGGCGGATATTGTCTGTTGCTTGCTCATTGTGATTATGGCAATTGTCATGTTTGTGCTTGCACTGATACGGCGATATATCGGCCAGTCAAGCAGGGGAGAATTGTATCTGGGATTGTTCGGTTTGACAGCAGGTGTTTATTGTTTTATTGGTACAGAAACATTTTTTCTTTTCTTTAATATATATGAAGCACTTGTATTGCAAGAGTATTTGATGTTGATGCTCCCGCTGTTTCTTGCGCTTTATTTTGAGCGAAATTTGCGCGTTATCTATCCGCGCCGTTTTATAGGGTTGTTATGCATTGTTCTTTGCAATGCATTAATTCAAATTTTACTGGAATGGCTTGGAGGATGGGATCTAATTGAAATGGCAGAGATATCAACAATCGTTGTTGGTTTAGTCTGTATGACCAGCATTGTAAGTCTGTTTCAGATTGAGAGTGAAAGTGGTCGGTATCAGAAGTTTTTGCCAATAATATCACTATTTATGCTACTGATAGCAGAAGTGGTAAAGTTTATTTTAAATTATTTTTCTTTGTATAGTTTTGCAAATGTGGCGGAGTTGCATGGTATGACATCTTCTGCATTGATGTTGGCAATTCTACATATCTTACAAATTTCAAAAGAATATCGGTTGGATGTAGAGGAAAGAGTACGAGCTGCAGAATTACAGAACATATTGCTTGCGCAGGCAAATAAAGACGCAGATGCGGCCAGGCAGGAGGCACTTGCTGCAAATGAGGCAAAAGGGAAATTCCTTGCACAGATGTCCCATGAAATCCGAACGCCAATCAATGCGGTACTTGGTATGGACGAGATGATTTTGCGGGAATCGAAAGAGCAGAATGTCAGGGAATATGCGATGGATATTTACACGGCGGGCCAGTCCTTATTATCTCTAATCAATGATATTCTGGATTTTTCTAAGATTGATTCAGGGAAGATGGAAATCGTGCCGGTTGTGTACGATCTTAGTAGTTTGATTCATGATTTGGTGAATATGATATCTCAGCGGGCAGTAGATAAGGCACTTTGTCTGGAAGTGGATGTTGACCAAGAAATTCCTTCTAGGTTGTTTGGAGATGATGTGCGAATCCGCCAGATTTTGATTAATTTATTGACCAATGCAGTGAAATATACGCATGAAGGAACCGTTTGGCTACGGGTTGCAGGTCGTGTTGTGAGTGATATAGTAGTGATTCGGTTCACAGTGGAGGATACAGGAATTGGAATTAAAGCGGAAGATTTGCCAAAGCTTTCTGCAGAGTTTGAACGAATTGAGGAGGATAGAAACCGTAATATTGAGGGTACTGGATTGGGAATGAGCATTACGATTCAGTTGTTGACATTGTTAGGAAGCAAGTTACATGTGGAGAGCGAATATGGGAAAGGCTCTAAATTTTATTTTGAGTTGGAACAAAAGATTATTGAGGACACACCAATTGGAGATTTTGGGTCAAAAATTCAGCAGATTGCAGAAAATTTCAGCTATACTTCTAAAATTTGTGCGCCAGAGGCGAAGATATTAGTGGTGGATGACAATGCTGTCAACCGCAAGGTATTGCGAAATTTATTAAAGGAAACACAAATTCAGGTGACAGAAGCCGCTGGAGGAGCCGAGTGTTTACATCTGGTTCAAGAATCTCATTATGACTTGATTTTTCTGGATCATATGATGCCCGAAATGGATGGAGTGGAAACATTGCATCGCATAAAAGCGCTATCTACATTTCCGTGTGAAGATACACCTATTGTTGTGCTGACCGCAAATGCTGTGTCAGGGGCAAAAGAAGCTTATCTATCAGAGGGTTTTGATGATTTTCTATCAAAACCAATTATGCCAGATAAACTTGAAACAATGATTCAAACAATGCTACCAGAAAAACTACTACAAAGTGTTACGAAATCGACACAAAAATTGTCACAGCAGACTGCTGATAACGAAATGCACTTGGAAGATTTGCCTGTAGTGGAGGGACTTGACTGGAATTATGCGTGGTTGCATTTGCCAGATATGGAACTACTTGCATATACTGTGAAAGCGTTTTATGATCAGATTGACACAGCGGCTGATTGCTTGGAGCGGGCATATGGACAGATTTCCAATATAGATCAGCTAGAGTCATATCGCATTCAAGTACATGCGATGAAAAGTCTTGCGGCAACGATTGGTATCTTGCCATTATCAGGTGTCGCAAGGGTATTGGAATCTGCGGCAAAAGATGGGAAAATAGAAGTAATTCTATCTATGACCACCATATTTTTGGAGGAGTGGCGCAGTTATCGACAGAAATTGCAAGGAGTATTTGGCATTGGAACAAAGATAGGAAAGCAAATTACGGATTATTCAGTGATACAAGTACTTGTTGAGATGGTGCGCTTGAGTATGCAAGAGATGGAGATTGACAGGGCGGACGAGCTGATGAAACAGTTACATGAATATGATTTTCCAGCAGAAATTGAGCAGAATATTCAGAAACTTGCGGAGGCAGTGACCAATTTGGATATAGAGGAATCCGATCGCCTTGCAGCTTTACTAGCAGAACAGATGACAGAACAGAAATAATAAATCAGTGATTGGAGGACGAAATGAAAAAGATATTATTAATCGGAAAGTTAAATACAGTGGTAAACGAGACGAATCAATTTTTGTCCCAATATTTTCATGTACAGCTCTGTTCAGAAAATGCAGGGGTTTTGGAGGGAATGCTGAAAATTGTAAACCCAGATTTGGTGTTAATTAGTCTTATTGGCGCCTATGGTATTGATACGTCTATCTTCTTTCTACTAAGTGACCAGTATGCACAAATTCCAGTGTTGACGATTGGGACAAAAGAGGAGAGTGGAAAATTTTTTAAGTACTATGAGGGAGAGCAGTTTGAAAATCTAATACGTCCAGTAGAAAATACAGCGATTATGGATGCAGTGTGCAGGCGGCTTGGACTTGAGGAAAAAAAGGTTGAGGAGGCGCTAAAAGAAAATAAAAATAATGGAAAAAAGAGGATTCTTGTTGTTGATGACAATGGCACAGCGCTTCGAACAATGAAGGCAATGTTAGAAGATACCTATGAGGTGGCGATAGCGATTTCTGGCGCACAGGCAATGACTTCCATAGGAAAAAAGAGACCTGATTTGATATTGCTAGATTATGAAATGCCAGTTTGTGATGGGAAGATGACTCTAGAAATGATACGTGCTGACGAGGAGTTGACAAGCATTCCAGTAGTGTTTTTGACTGCGGTAAATGATAGGGCAAACATTGAGGCAGTGATAAAATTGAAACCTGCAGGATATTTCCTGAAGCCGCCAGTAAAAGACCGATTGCTTCAGGAAATTGAAAAAATTTTGCAGGAAAATTAATTAACTTTCACGGCGCATTGCCTGATAACCAATTAAGACAGTCCATACATAGGCGCAGGTTTTTGGAATCATAAGCATGCCAATCATAGGAATTGTATCTGCCCAGAGCACGACTGGGATATAAAAGCCAAAACTGAGTACAATTGTCAACCACATATATTGAAAGGCAGTGTCATGCTGCCTTTTTGATTCCAGAAAAAAGAGTACAATAATCAACAAACCAAACAGCGCGAAAGGAATGTTGCGATAAATTCCCCAAGATAATGGCGGATTTGTTTGTAGCCAACCATTTTGCGGGAAAAGGCACAAGATAATACGAAGTGCTGACAAAAGGTACACGGCAATTGTTATTTCATTTTTTCCAGAAATTTGATATCGATTTCTCCACACATAGTACAATAGAATGTAAAAAATGGTCATTGTAATAGAAGTGATGAGCTTGCCGATACCAAGAGGAATTGTGTAGTTTTCAAGTCCTGTTGTGCATAATGCGAGTGCGCGTGGAACCAGATGAAAAGAGTCACCAAGTCCCAATACGACCGCCATAATGCCAAACAAACGGTACTGCTTGCTT
>CAJUAE010000047.1 GCA_910583965.1 uncultured Lachnospiraceae bacterium | reverse complement strand
ATATATATTCTGACGACTTATGAATGGCATGGTTGAACGATAACTAATTTTGTTATAAAAAATTGACAATTATCTCCATTAGCGATATACTGAATATATCAGCGGACATCCGCTATTTTAAAGAAACGTATAATATTTCAATGATGGAGGTTAAGATTTATGTTAGTATCAGCTACAGAAATGCTTAAGAAGGCAAAAGAAGGCCACTATGCAGTAGGTCAGTTCAACATTAATAACCTTGAGTGGACAAAGTCTATTTTACAGACAGCTCAGGAGTTAAACAGCCCTGTTATCCTTGGTGTATCAGAGGGTGCTGGCAAATACATGACAGGATTTAATACCGTTTCCGCAATGGTTAAGGCAATGGACGCAGATCTCGGTATCACAGTTCCTGTAGCACTCCATTTGGATCATGGTACGTATGATGGATGTTATAAGTGCATTAAGGCAGGATTTACATCAATTATGTTTGATGGTTCTCATTATCCAATTGAGGAGAATATTGCTAAGACAAAAGAACTTGTTGCAGTAGCACATCAGCTTGGCCTTTCAATTGAGGCAGAAGTTGGTTCAATCGGCGGCGAGGAAGATGGCGTTGTAGGAATGGGTGAGTGCGCAGATCCAGACGAGTGCAAGTTGATTGCAGATTTGGGAGTGGACATGCTTGCAGCAGGCATTGGTAACATTCATGGTAAGTATCCAGAAAACTGGGCAGGATTGAGCTTTGAGACATTGGATGCAATCCAGCAGAAAACAGGTGTTATGCCATTAGTTCTTCATGGTGGTACAGGGATTCCTGAGGATATGATTAAGAAGGCAATCTCATTGGGCGTTGCAAAGATTAATGTCAATACAGAGTGCCAGCTTTATTTCCAGGAAGCTACAAGAAAATACATCGAAGCAGGAAAGGATTTGGAAGGAAAAGGATTTGATCCTCGTAAACTTCTTGCTCCAGGTGCTGCAGCAATCAAAGAAATTGTTAAGATTAAGATGGATTTGTTTGGTTCTGTTGGCAAAGCATAAATTACAATATGAAAAAGAATTGAGTAGGGATTTTCCCTACTCAATTTTTGTGTATTGATTTGAGATTCCGCAAAGCAGAATCATGAAGAAAGAAAAAACTTTCTTACTCAATTTTCTGGCGATTAAGTGCCGCTTCAATTAATCCCTTAAATAGTGGGTGCGGTCTGTTTGGTCTGCTTTTTAATTCAGGATGTGCTTGTGTGGCGAGGAAAAATGGGTGCGAAGGAATTTCTACCATTTCTACAATACGTCCGTCGGGAGAAAGTCCTGATAAAAGCATTCCTTTTTCCATAACAGCAGCGCGATAATCGTTGTTGACTTCATAGCGATGTCTATGACGTTCATGAATAACTTCACTATTATAAAGCTTGTACGCTTTAGAGGCAGTATCAAGATGACACTCATAAGAACCAAGTCTTAATGTACCACCAATATCTTCTACACCGTTCTGGTCAGGCATTAGCGCAATAACAGGGTGTGTGGTGTTGGGATTAAGTTCTATGCTGTGTGCATCATTATATCCGACAACATCTCTGACAAATTCTACAATGGCAAGCTGCATACCAAGACAGAGCCCAAGGAATGGGATGCTATTTTCCCGCGCATAGCAGATAGCATCAATCATACCTTCGATGCCACGCCCACCAAATCCGCCAGGAACTAAGATTCCATCAACATCTTTTAGGATTTCTGCCACATTCTCTTTGTTGACTTGCTCTGAGTCCACCCATTTGATATTGACAGTAGCATGTTGTGGAATACCGCCATGTTTTAATGCTTCAACAACACTGATATAAGCGTCATGGAGCTGTGTATATTTTCCAACAAGGGCAATTGCGACTTCCTGTGTAGGAGATTTAAGGTCCTCCACCATATTGGTCCAATCTGTAAGGTCTGGTGCTGGACTGTTAAGATGTAGACACTCGCAGGCAACTTCAGCGAGGTGTTCTTTTTCCATAGCAAGTGGCACTTCATAGAGAGATTCTACATCGAGATTTTGCAGTACATGTGAATTGGGTACATTGCAAAATAAAGCGATTTTGTCTTTTATAGTTTGATCCAGAGGATGCTCACTGCGACATACAATAATATCAGGTTGAATCCCCATTCCTTGTAATTCTTTGACACTCGCCTGTGTTGGCTTGGTTTTCATCTCCTGTGAGGCACTCAGATAAGGAATAAGTGTCACATGAATTAAAATGGCATTTTCACGACCGACTTCATGTTGAAATTGCCGGATGGATTCTAAAAAGGGTTGACTCTCGATATCGCCAACAGTTCCGCCAACTTCTATAATAGCAATGCGCATATCAGGGTCCGTAAAGTTACGGTAAAAGCGGCTTTTTATTTCGTTGGTGATGTGAGGAATAACCTGTACTGTGCCACCGCCATAGTCACCACGCCGTTCTTTCTGGAGAACTGTCCAGTAGACCTTGCCAGTGGTTACATTGGAATTTTTATCCAGACTTTCGTCAATAAAGCGCTCGTAATGACCCAAATCTAAGTCTGTCTCCGCGCCGTCGTCCGTGACAAAAACCTCTCCGTGTTGGATGGGATTCATGGTGCCGGGATCAATATTAATATAAGGATCAAACTTCTGCATCGTTACCTTATAGCCTCTTGCTTTGAGAAGTCGTCCAAGTGAAGCAGCTGTAATTCCTTTTCCAAGACCAGAAACTACGCCGCCGGTTACAAATACATATTTAACTGGCATAATCTATTGTGTCCTTTCCTCTTATTGTTGCAAATTCCGGAATTCCTATAAATATTCTATTATTATACAACGCCCTCACAGTAAAAAGCTACTCTTTTTTTCATTTTTATAAAGTCTTTGTAAAAATGAAATTGTCAAAGTAATTTGATTCTTATAATAAACATATGTTTATGCTGCTTTTTCAATCTTAAATAAAATTAATAAAAGTTGTGTAAAACTGTATTTGTTGAAGTTTTGGAAAAGGCAATGTATGGATAAAAATGCTTTTGCTCATACGATTATAAGGTATTTCATGTATTAATAGAGAAAAATATACGTTTGTGATTGACAGTATTAAGTCTGTCAATGATGGAATGTTTTCGTTACTTTTCACACCCACGCCAAAGTAGTGGGAATCATGCGCCAAAATGCTAAAAGATTTCGCATTTTGTGTGCAAAATCTGTTATAATTCACACCTGAGTAACCTATAGGCTGATAAAAGGCATGGGTGTGAATTGTAGCGTGTTTTATTGTAGTAATTACATAAATTATAGGCAAGCGGCGTATGTTAATAGGGTATCTATCACCGCAAAAATGTGTTTTAGAAACTTTTCACAAAGAAATCATAAAGAATATGTTGATTTATGCCCTTTGAAACCCTATAATTATAGTTGCGATTTATTCACATAGGCATCACTTTGCATCAGGAAGTGCCCTGATGGATAGTGTGAGAAGTACTTCTAACTGCCTGTGGCAATTTCCACTCACAGCAAAGGCTGTTTCGTGGAGAAGTACTATGTCTCACACCAAGAAATGCCTGAAATACGGCATTTCTCATCTGGATTTATGATTCCGCGAAGCGGAATCATGGAGGTTAGTATGACATAAATTTAGAAAGGATACTACAGGAAAATGGACAATAATCAAGTCAATAATTATGACAATAATTCCAACCGAAATAATGGTGGACCAGGAAATGGTGGAAATGGAGGGAATAACAATAATAATGGAAAAGACCCAAAAAAACAAAGCATTATTATTATGATTACAGCAGCGGTCTTGTCGCTTTTGTGTATTAGTTTTTTTACACGTGCTGTGACCGGTGCTACAACTGTTGAGATTTCGTACAATAAATTTATTGAGATGGTTGAGTCTGGCAAGATTGAATCAGTCAAGATTGAATCGAATCAAATTGAGATTAAGCCAGCCGCGAGTACACAGGAAAAAGAGAATCCAAACCATTTGTTGGCGTCAGCGGTCAGAGTGACATATATCACTGGAAAAGTAGAGGATGATGAGACGCTCACACAACGATTGCTTGACGCAGGAATTGAAGTTCGAGGAACAGTTCCAGATGGATCGGGTATTATCCTTTCTCTTTTATATTATATAGTGCCAATTCTTTTGATGTGGGGACTTTTGAGCCTTTTGTTCCGAAAGATGACAGGCGGTGGCGGTGCATTTAGTATGGGTAAGAGTACTGCAAAAGTATATGTTCAGAAAGAGACTGGTATCACTTTTCGCGATGTTGCTGGTGAAGATGAGGCGAAGGAATCGCTTCAGGAAGTTGTGGACTTTTTGCACAATCCAGGTAGATATGTCAAAATCGGTGCAAAACTTCCCAAAGGAGCACTGCTTGTAGGACCTCCTGGTACAGGTAAAACAATGCTTGCTAAGGCGGTTGCAGGCGAGGCAAAGGTTCCATTCTTCTCTCTTGCAGGTTCTGATTTTATTGAACTATATGTCGGTGTCGGTGCATCACGTGTGCGTGATTTGTTTAAGGAGGCAGAAAAGAATGCCCCCTGTATTATTTTTATTGACGAGATTGATGCTATCGGCAGAAGTCGTGACTCGAAATACGGCGGCGGAAATGAAGAACGCGAACAGACTTTAAACCAGTTGCTCTCTGAGATGGACGGCTTTGATGGCAAGAAAGGAATTATCATTCTTGCAGCCACTAACAGACCAGAAATTCTTGACAAAGCACTTTTGAGACCGGGACGTTTTGATAGACGTATTATTGTAGATAAGCCAGATTTAAAGGGACGTGTCAATATTCTCAAAGTACATGCGAAAGATGTGTTGATGGATGAAACTGTGGATCTTGATGCAATTGCACTTGCGACAAGTGGTGCAGTCGGTGCGGATCTTGCCAACATGATTAATGAAGCGGCAATCAATGCTGTCAAGGAAGGCAGGGAATTTGTCAGCCAGAAAGATTTATTTAACGCGGTGGAAGTGGTACTTGTCGGCAAGGAGAAAAAGGACCGTATTATGAGCAAAGAGGAGCGCAAAATTGTCTCCTATCATGAGGTTGGTCATGCGTTGATTAGCGCATTACAGAAAAATTCTGAGCCAGTACAAAAAATTACGATTGTACCTCGCACAATGGGCGCACTTGGCTATGTGATGCATGTCCCAGAAGATGAAAAATATCTCAATTCTCAGAATGAGTTGCATGATATGATTGTTGGCCTTTTGGGAGGACGCGCTGCGGAAGAAATTGTGTTTGACACAGTGACAACAGGCGCTTCAAATGATATTGAGAAAGCCACAGGTATTGCACGTTCAATGATTACGCGCTATGGTATGAGTAAGAAGTTTGGGCTGATGGGGCTTGAGACAGTTGAGAGCCAGTATTTGGAGGGGAGGAGTTCCCTTAACTGTGCAGACAATACGGCAGCTGAGATTGATACAGAAGTGATGAATATGCTTAAGGAGTGCTATGAAGAAGCACTTGCAATGCTGCGTGAGAACCGTGAAGTGATGGATAAAATTGCTGTACACCTAATTGAGAAAGAGACAATCACTGGAAAAGAGTTTATGAAGATTTATCGGGAGGCAAAAGGTCTGCCAGAACCAGACGAGAAAGCAAATGAAATTGTAGATAACAGCGCTTTGAATAAAGGATTAGACGAGCCAGAACGTAAAGAGGAAGTGCAAATACCGACAGATATAATATCAGATAACATGCAACAGCCGGCATTTGCACAACCGCCAGAAAAACCATGGACGATGCCACCTGCATATGACTGGAATCCAGAAGCTAAGGAGCAAAGGCAATATCAAGAGGCAGCAAGACAGCAGATGACAACACCACAGAATCTTTCAGAACCGAAAAATCAGCAGAATACAATTGCTCCACAGAATAATGTAAAAATACAAGATACACAGTTTCAAAATGGAATGACACGGCCACAGAATGAAGGGGTACAACAAATGCAAAATGTACAGTCACAAGATGGGGTTGTGCCACAGACTCCAAATATGCAGACTCAAATGCCTATGGAACAGCAGTATCAGCAACCAAATACAGCGTTGCCAGAGGACAATGGCAGAAACGGAGAGACATCACGTTTCGGAGCCTTGTGGGATAAGACGATAAATGGCAACCGTGGCGGCGACAATCACAATAATGAGAACAGATGGTAAAGATAAGGCTATTTGTGTAAACAATCGAGATTTTAATATCGATTTCGAGCGGACATTGAAGGGAGTACACAGTGATATGAGACGTGTACTTCCTTTTTTATGCACACGGGCACCCAAGTGAAATTTGTCATCAAACCGATTTATCGGTTCGCTGACGGGTACCCGGCGCGCGAGTAACTCGATTGCGCAAACCCATGTAGAAGAAATAGGTCGCTAAGGCGGCGCGCGGTGAGTAGAGGAAGGTAAAACTACTCGATTGCACACGGAGAGGCCTATGTAAAGGAAATAGGCGGCTAATATGTATGGAAATTATTGAAATAGAAAAAGGTAGTGCGAGAAGTATTTCTTATACAAAAGAATGCCAAAGAATAGGCATTCTTCGCACAGATTTGGGATTTTGCAAAGCAGAATCATGGAGGTTAGTGTGAAAAATAGTTCTAAGGCAGCAAAAAACACTGCCTAAGAACGATTAAATTTCACACAGGAAAAACGCAAAGGACAGCGTTTTTGATTTCTATTTGAGCCGCCCAAAGGCGGCATGGGGGATTTATATGTCAGATATAAAACAGAAATACAGCGAAGAATTTGATGTGAAGGAGGAGCTTCACAAGCTTCCCAATAAGCCAGGAGTCTATATTATGCACGATGCTGATGACACTATTCTCTATGTTGGGAAAGCGAAAAATTTGCATAATCGTGTGCGTTCTTATTTTAAGGAAAATATAGGGCGTGGACCACAAATTGATAAAATGGTATCTTTGATTGCACGATTTGAGTATATTGTCACTGACTCTGAGCTGGAAGCGCTCGTATTAGAAAATAATTTGATTAAGGAATATTCACCCAAGTATAATACACTGCTAAAAGATGATAAAACATACCCGTATATTAAAGTGACATTGGGAGAAGACTATCCGCGTGTCATGGTAGTACACCAGATGAAAAAGGACAAGGCAAAGTATTTTGGACCATTTACAAATGGAGGTGTGAAAGAGAGTATTGATTTAATTAATAAGTTGTATCAGTTGCGAACATGCAATAGAAGATTGCCCAAGGATTGCGGTAAGGAGCGCCCTTGCTTAAATTTTCATATTGGTCAGTGTTGTGCGCCTTGTCAGGGAAACATCACAAGGGAAGCGTATACAGAACGAATTGAAAAGGCAATTGACTTTTTAAATGGAAAGCAGCAACCAATAATTAAGGAATTAAAAGAAAAGATGCAACAGGCTTCAGAGAAAATGGATTTTGAGGAAGCGATTCGATATCGCGACTTGATTGACAGTGTAAAAAAAGTGAGTGAGACGCAGAAAATGTCTGATAATGTGGGGGAGGATAAAGATATTATAGGACTTGCAATTGATGGAAACGAGACAGTTATACAGGTATTTTTTCTGCGCAATGGTAAGTTGATTGGCAGGGAACATTTTTATATGACACAGATTGAGGAGCTTACAGCAGATAATATTTTGACAAGTTTTGTCAAACAGTTTTATGCAGGAACACCATTTATTCCACGAGAGATTATGTTGCAAGAGCCAATTGAGGATATAGAGTTAGTGGAACGATGGTTGACGAATAAAAAAGGAACAAAAGTTCATCTGCGGGTACCACAGAAAGGGGCGAAGGAACGACTTGTGGATTTGGCAGCAAGAAATGCTCAGCTTGTGTTAAGTCAGGATAGAGAGCGCATTAAACGTGAGGAAGGCAGAACCATCGGTGCGGTAAAGGAGATTGAAGACCTTCTTGGCATTCGGCCCTTAACGCGTATGGAAGCATTTGATATTTCTAATACTAGTGGGTTTGCCAATGTAGGTTCTATGGTCGTGTATGAGAAAGGCAAGCCGAAACGCAGCGATTATCGCAAATTTCGCATGAAAACAGTCGCTGGTCCCGATGATTATGCTTGTATGTATGAGGTTTTGACACGACGTTTCCAACATGGACTTGACGAACGTGAGGAAATGATGCTTGATGAAAATAATATTGGAGAAGATTTTGGAAGTTTTACCAAATTTCCAGATTTGATTTTGATGGATGGGGGACGCGGACAAGTTAACATTGCGTTGCAAGTACTTGATGCGCTTGGAATCAACATTCCAGTTTGTGGCATGGTAAAAGATAACAATCACCACACAAGAGGATTGTATTTTAACAACATTGAGTTGCCAATTGATACGCACAGTGAGGGGTTTAAGCTAATTACGCGCATACAAGATGAAGCGCACCGCTTTGCAATCACCTATCATCGCTCGCTCCGAAGTAAGGTGCAGGTACACTCTGTACTCGAAGAAATACCAGGAGTGGGACCTAGTCGTAGAAAAGCATTGATGAAATATTTTAAGTCCATTGAGGAATTGCGCGCAGCAGATGTCGCTAAAATTTCAGAAGTGCCGGGAATTACGGCAAATGTCGCAGAGAAAATTTATCAATTTTTTCAAACCAAGTAGAATTTTAAAAAAGTATTAGAAACTTCTTCTCATTTAAGGATTTTTTAACATTTCTTTCCTTATAATAATTTAAGAAACTGTAGGAAAGTAACTGGCATATTTTGATTTGTCTATTTCTTTGATTGCGTATGTCAAAAAAATTGTCATAATATATCATCTTACATGATTATGCACACGTTTTTGTATTAATTTATACTCAAAGAAATATTTTGCGTAATTCGTATTAATTATTTTTCTATAATTCCTTAATAACAACGGAAATGTTTTAAAGAAAGAAAAGAGACTATTGAGACAAAATAGTTTTGAGGAAAGAAGTTATGTGGTTTGAAATACTAAAAAAGGATTTGATGAAACAAAAAGGGGTCAATTTGATTTTATTTTTGTTTATTACATTGTCAACAATATTTCTTGCCAGTAGTGTTAGTAATATTTGTTTGGTTATGAATGGGCTTGATACATATATGGAATATGCAAATGTTAGTGATGTGATGACCGTATTTAGTGGAGGAGAGGAAAATGAAAGATTTGAGAAATGGTTAAATAGTCGTGATGAGGTCACAGAGTATGACCATGAAAAGTTATATGAGATAAAAGCGGAGGACATCACAATTAAGCGGGAGCACATAACGGATATATTAAACACGAATGGAGCAAGTTTGTATCTGGCAAAGACAGGAGGGAAATATGCGAAAGCCCTTGACAATGTGGGAAAAGAGCTATCGCTTGCGCCAGGAGAAGTCGCAGCCACAGTAGGCATGATGGAGAGAAACGCACTGCACATTGGAGATACACTTGAGATTTATATTTCTGGAAAAACATTTGCCTACCAAATTTCAGTACAAAGCAAGGACATTATGTATGGGAATGAAATGAGTGGGATGGCGCGATTTGTTTTCTGCGAAGAAGATTATGATAAAATGGTATCAACCAATACAAACAGAGAAATTGAAGTATATGGTTTTAATACTACAAATCCAAAAGAAACAATGGATTCTATGAATCAGCAAGAATTTAAACTTCTTGTAAATTCCTTTGAACGTAGTATTTATTCGCTGTTATATGTGTTTGATATGATTGTTGCTGCGCTGCTAATTGTAGTTGGATTTTGTCTGATTTTAATATCACTTATGATTCTAAAGTTTTCTCTTAGTTTTACAATGGAAGAAAAATATCGAGAGATTGGTGTGATGAAAGCGATAGGAATGCGCAATTTTTCGATACGAAAAATATATCTTGTGAAGTATTTTGCTCTGGTGGTGACAGGTGCAATCGTGGGATTTTTAATCAGCATTCCATTTGGTAAGGGCATGATGGATAGCGTCAGCAAAAATATGGTTTTAGGCGACAGTACAAATACTGCTGTCATTAATCTAGTTTGTAGTATTGTGATAATATTGTTTGTGACAGGAATGTGTGTTGTCTTTACCAAAAAATTAAAGAAAATCTCTGCGATTGAAGCGATACGGAGTGGGGATAGTGGCGAACGATATCAAAAACGCAGAGGGTTATGTCTTTATAAAAGAAAATATATGGGGACGATATCCTTTCTTGGATTAAATGATATTCTTTGCAATACAAGGCGTTATCTTGTTTTATTCTTTACATTTTGTATCAGTTTTGTGCTGATTACAGTTCCGCTCAATACATTGACAACGATGGAGAGTGATGAAATGGCATCTAAGTTTAACTTGAATCCTGATGCGGCAATTTATTTGGAAACAGTTGAGGAACAAGGGGCTGCGCCATATCATAACACGAAGGACTTGGAACATGCGTTGCGTCGTATAGAAAAGGAGATGGCAGCAAAAGGCTATACGGCAGAGTTAAGTGTTGGGGCACTGGCTTTTATAGAATATACGATAAATGATGTGGGTGATGTTATAAAGCCTCTTTCCAATTATCCAATTGGCAAGAATGGAAGCTTTTGCGAATATCAAGCGGGTTTAGCGCCAAAATTAAGCAATGAGGTCGCTTTTTCTAAAAAGATTATGGAGGAAAATAATCTTGAAATTGGAGATACTGTTATTGCTAAAATTGGAGGAAAGGAACAAAAACTGATTATTACAGGGTATTACAGTGATTATATGCAACTTGGAAAAAGCGCTCGGCTAAATCCAGCAATTGATATAAGTAATGAAATTTTACCAGGATATTGGAAGGCCACCGTTGAGATGGAGACAACTTTGACGCAGCAAGAACTAGCAGATGTACTAAAAAAAGAGTTTCCCCGATACAATTGGGTTACAGCGCAAGAAGCACTGGATGCGAATATTGGTTCGATTAAAAATACAATGCAGACACTACAGATTCCAATGACAATAATGTTGTGTGTTTTAATTATGTTGATTTCTCTGTTGATGATGAAGTTATTTATTGTGCAGGAAAAAGGACAGCTTGCCATGTTAAAAAGTATAGGATGGCGCAACAAAGCAATTCGGCTATGGTTGGTTATGCGAATGGTATGGATGGTAATTTTATCTATGATTGTTGCAGTTCCATTGTCTATGCTGTGCAATCGGTTTGTGCTAAGAAATATTTTTGCAATTATGGGAGCAGAGCTTCAGATACAAGTGGACGCGCTAAAAGCATATATTTTATATCCCACAATGTTGCTTATAGGAATTATATTTGCAACACATTTAGCAACAGGAAGCGTAAAGAGAATCAATACCAATGACATGAAAATAGCGGATTAGTACGCCCGCCAAAGCGGGCATATGAGAGTTCGTATGAAAAATAGTTCTAAGGCAACAAGAGACACTGTATAAGAACTATTAAGTTTCACATATCTATTTGAGTCGCCCAAAGGTGGCATGGGGATTAGTATAAGAAAGAGAGTTTGTGATGAATGTATTGAGAGCAAAGAATCTGTGTAAAACGTATATTGTGAACAGGAGACATAACAATGTACTTAGAAATGTAAATTTGGAGATTGAAGAAGGCGAAATGGTGGGAATTATGGGACCTTCTGGCTCTGGAAAAACAACATTGTTATATACAGTCAGTGGAATGGATACTGTTACAGCAGGTGATATTGAGTTTTTTGGAGAGGAATTGACAAAGCTATCGGCAGACCAAGTGAGCGATTTGCGCCTAAAACGAATGGGATTTGTTTTTCAACAGATGTATATGCTAAAAAATCTTTCGATTTATGATAATATTATCTTGCCTGCATATCAGGCAGATTCCAGAAAAGAGCAACGAAGAAAAATCAACGAGCGCGCAAAGGTTTTAATGGCAAAACTTGGTATCAGCGAGGTTGCGGACAATGATATCAGCGAAGTATCTGGCGGGCAATTACAGAGAGCTTGCATTGCCCGAAGCATGATTAACAATCCTAAAATTATTTTTGCCGATGAGCCGACAGGAGCATTAAATAAGCAAAACTCCGAGGAAGTTATGAAGGAGTTAAACAAATTAAATGAAGATGGAACGACAATTATGATGGTGACGCATGATGTAAAAGTGGCTTCTCGATGCGAGCGAGTATTTTATATAGAGGATGGTAATATTCGTGAAGAAAAGCATCTTGGAAAATACAAAGAAGATATGGCGAGAGAACGAGAAAGAGAATTAAACAACTGGTTGATGAAACTTGGATGGTAGGTTTTGATGAGGTAGTGAGTGTGTTTGATATTTTAATGGTGGAAGATGAAAAAGAGTTAGCAAAACTGTTAAAAATTTATATAGAAAGAGCAAACTATACCATTCAATTGGTGACTTCGGGAGAAGAAGCGCTCGACTTTCTAAAAAATAATACAGTCAAAATGTTACTTTTAGACATTACACTTCCTAACCTTGATGGTTTTGTTGTGTGCAGAGAAGTACGCCGAATGGGCAGTATACCAATTTTAATAATTAGTGCGCGCGTGAGCAAAGAGGATCAATTAAATGGTTTTCGGCTAGGCGCGGATGATTATCTGGAAAAACCTGTTGATCCAGATTTGCTGGTGGCAAAAATTAATTCACTTTTTACACGTGTCTACGGTGTACACACAGAGAAAGAGATTTTATATTCAGGTAATTTGATGATTGATAAGTCTGCCAGAAAAGTTTACAAAGAAAAGACATTGGTGGAACTTAATGCTAAGGAATATGAATTGTTACTGATAATGGTTGAAAATTCTGGAAAGACGCTTGATAAAGACTTTTTGTTTTACAAAATTTGGGGAGTAGACAGTTTTAGTGAAAATCAAACATTGACGGTACATATCAATATGCTGCGCAATAAAATTGAGGAGAATCCAAAGAAGCCATTGCGTATCAAGACTGTGTGGGGAATAGGATATCGCTATGAAGAACTATAATAGTCTTATTATTTTTTCTCTTTTGTTTTATCTTACAATGACAGTTTGTATAGGTATTTTATTGTTTACTAGCATAGAAAAAAATGAAAAATACTATAAGGTGGAGATAAATCGAATTATGGCAGAGATAAAACAGCCAGAAGATTTAGATAAAATTAACTGGGAACACTATCATGAGATTCAGTCGGTTTCTTATCTTTCAAATTCTGAAATAGACAGAGATAAAGTGATGGACTTTTACAGTGGAGAGAATAAAAAATCTAGTATGATTGTTCCTTTAATCGTTGATGGAGATGGCATCAAGGGATTTTTGCGGTTTGATTATGAAAAGAGTACAAATACAATGCAGTGTCTTTTCTGGATAGAAGGGACACTCTTTTTGATGGAATTATTTTTAGTGATAGTATTACTTTATTTAAAAAAGCATTTGATACAGCCTTTTCACCGAATGCAAGATATGACTTATGAGCTGTCTAAAGGGAATTTGCAAGGGGAAATGAAAGCAGAGAGAAATCAATATTTTGGTAGATTTCTTTGGGGATTAAATGGATTGCGAGATGAACTTAAAATAAGCCGTAAACGGGAGTTAGAGTTACAGAGAGAGAGAAAACTTTTATTACTTTCTCTGTCACATGATATAAAGACCCCACTCAATATGATAAAATTATATACAAAGGCATTGACTGATGATATATATACTACAAATGTAGAGCGACGAAATGCATATTGTCAGATAGGACAAAAGGCAGAGCAGATTGAAAAATTTGTCCATGAGATTGTAAAAGCTTCTAAGGAGGATATTGTTTCTATTGAAGTGGAAAAAGGTGCGTTTTATTTAAAAGAATTGGTACAGTGGATTGAGCAATTTTACGGGGAAAAGTGTGCGTTACGCAAATGTAATTTATCCATCGGAAATTATCAAAACCGAATATTGCAAGGAGATTTAAACCGATTATTTGAAGTGTTTGAGAATCTTTTGACAAACGCTTTTAAATATGGAGATGGACGTTTTATAGAACTTACGTTTTATGAGGAGGATTACTGCCAACTTATCAAAGTATATAATACAGGAGAACCAGTTTCACAGAAAGACTTTGTGCATTTGTTTGATAGTTTTTTTCGTGGGGAGAACACAAGAGGGCAGCAGGGAAATGGTCTGGGATTATATATCTGCCGCGAAATTATGCATAAAATCGACGGAGAGATTTTTGCTGTGTGTGAGGCGGAAGGAATGGCATTTATTGTCGTTTTGCCAATGTAAGAGATTGCTTGAAATGATACATGGTATTGCGTATAATAAAATCACAGACAATAATTTCTTAAAATAAAGATATAAGAGGAATATTTATTAGAAAGTTAGAGGGATTATTATGGTGAGACCGATTATAAGGGATATTTTTTTCTTAAATCAAAAATCAGAACCTGCAACAAGAGAAGATGCACAAGTAGTTACGGATTTGCTTGACACGCTGAAAGCAAATCAGGCTGGATGTGTTGGAATGGCGGCAAATATGATTGGTGTGCGAAAACGAATTATTGTGGTAAATATGGGGTTTATGAATATACCAATGATAAATCCAGTAATTACAAAGAAAACAGATGCATACGAAGTTGAAGAAGGATGTCTGTCCTTGGACGGAGTGCGGACAACAACGCGATATCGAGAGATTGAGGTAGAGTTTTTTGATGCTGTATGGAAAAAGCAGAAGCAGAAATATTCTGGATGGATTGCACAGATTATACAACATGAATGCGACCATTTGGAAGGAATTATTATATGAAAAGAGGTAAATAATGAAAGAATACAAATTTTATGGCTGGGAACAGGCACATTGTCAATCCGTGACAGAACAATATGCAAAAATTAAAACACCAATTGATTTATACAATGCACTCTCAGAAATCTGGTGTGCTGATACCTGTGCACCAAGAATGCGGGGAAACTGGACACCAGAGAATAAAACATTGGGACAGTGTTCAATTACAGCATTTTTGGCGCAGGATATTTTTGGTGGTAAAGTATATGGAATACAACGGCCTGATGGAAATTATCATTGTTATAATGTAGTTGATGGTTGTTGTTTTGATTTAACGAGCGAACAATTTGGCGATGAAATTTTAAATTATAAAAATAATCCAGAGCAATTACGGGAAGTACATTTTGCAAAAGAAGAAAAGCGTCAGCGCTATGAGCATCTAAAGAAAATGCTTCTCCTGATGGAATCGTGACAAAAACTGCCGCGTGCGTTCTTCTTTTGGATTTTCTATGACTTCCTTTGGCGTTCCCTGCTCCAAGATGGTTCCATTGTCCATAAAGATAATATGGTCGGCGACATCGCGCGCAAAAGCCATCTCATGTGTGACAATAATCATAGTGGTTTCCTTGGCAGCAAGTTCTTGAATCACATGTAGGACTTCGCCTGTCAGCTCTGGGTCAAGCGCGGAAGTTGGTTCATCGAAACATAATATATCAGGGGTCAGTGCCAATGCGCGCGCAATTGCAACACGCTGACATTGACCACCGGAAAGTTGGTGCGGATAATTTTCCATTCTGTCTGCAAGTCCCATTTGATGTAACAGTTCTTTTGCCTGCAATTCAATTTCGAGCAGTTTTTCTTTTTTGTGTGCTTTAAAATCAGGTGCTTCCTTTGCAAGTAGCTGTCCTGCTAACATAACGTTTTGCAGCGCAGTGTACTGTGGAAATAGATTAAACGATTGGAATACAAGACCAAAATGTAGGCGTTTCTTGCGGATTTCACTTTCTTTTCCTGTGGATGGATCGGCAGAGTCAAAAAGTGTTTCTCCATTTACGCGAATGATGCCAGTGTCTGGTTTTTCCAAAAAGTTTAGGCAGCGCAGAAGGGTTGTCTTGCCGCTTCCAGAGGAGCCAATAATGGATACCGTCTGCCCTTTTTCCATAGAGAAACTAATATCTTTTAAGACTTGTGTCTTTTCAAATGTTTTTTGAATGTGTTGTACTTCTAAGACAGCCATGTCAATTCCCCCTTACTTAAAGTAATCTAATCGTTTTTCAAGATACCCCAAAAGAGTAGTGAGAATACCGTTCCAGATTAGATAATAGACCGCAGTGAAAAACAGTGGCCAGATGGCGCCAGAAATTCCCTGTGAACCTTTTAGAAAAGATTGTCCTGCCCAAATAATTTCTTGCAGAGCAATAATGCGGGAAAGAGAAGTATCTTTTACCAGTGTGATAATTTCATTGGACATTGGCGGAACAATTCGTTTTACCATTTGAAGCAATTTAATTTTTACAAAAATTTGCTGCTTGGTCATACCTAGTACAAGCCCAGCCTCTGTTTGACCGACAGGAATAGACTGAATACCACCGCGATAAATTTCAGAGAAATAACATGCATAATTTAAAATAAAAGAAACGCTGGCGGCTAGAAAACGACCGCTTTCCCCGCTGCCCCAGATAGGCGTATGTAGTATTAACCCCGGAAAATAATATATGATTAGTAGCTGAATCATAAGGGGAGTTCCTCGTATAATCCATACAAGGAACCTCGAAAGGTATTTTATGGGTCTGAAATGGGACATGGAGCCAAACGCAATGACCAAACCGAGCGGAAATGCGCCAATGAGTGTGACAAAAAATAACTTTAAAGTTTGTAAGAAACCAATATTTAATGAGCGAATAACAATTGGAAATTGTTCGATGATCAGTTGCATGAGAATCTCCTGTTTATAATGTTGTTATCTTTCGATTACTGTTCAATAAGAGTAGCTTGAACACCATATTTTTCTGCGATTGCAAGCATACTGCCATCTTGAGAACTAGTAGCAAAAAAGTCGTTTAGTGCAGCTGCAAGATCAGAACCTTTTCTAAAACCAACGCCATATTCTTCATCATTTAACCCGACGGTATAGGTAAGATTTGCGTATCCAGTGCCTTCCCCTACCATAGCAGCAGCCATCAGAGAATCAATAATGGCGGCATCAGAAGTACCAGCAGCTACTTCCATTAGTGCGTCCGCCTGTGTTGCGACAGGGGTATGTTCAAGTTCCAGTGCAGATGCTTGCGCTTCACCAGCACTTCCAGCCTCCACAGCAAAGCTAACTTCTGGAATGTTGTCTTTGTCTTGGAAACTGTCAGCTTTATCAACAGGTACAACAATAACTTGTGCATTGTTACAGTAGGCATTGGAACATTCCATAGCGCTTGTAACTTCCTGTGTGAGTGTCATCCCATTCCATACACAGTCGATGGTTTGACCTTCAAGCTCCATAACTTTATTATCCCATTCAATTTCTACAAATTCTGCGGTGACGCCAAGACTCTCTGCAAAAGCTGTTGCCATATCCGCGTCAAAACCAATCCATTCACCATTTTCATCCTTGTAATCCATCGGTTCAAAATCGGTGATTCCGACCACTAAAGTGCCTTTGTTTTTAACATAGTCAAGATCAGATTGCATTTTACTTTGTGCATCTGCGGAGTTAGAAGTCGTATTGGAATCTTGTGTATCTGTGGAATTTTCAACTTGTGTGTTTTGCGTGTTATCTTCTTGTGTGGGTGTAGAATTGTTTGTGGATGTTGCAGGAGTGCTGCCGCATCCTGTAATTGCTACTGATAGCAGTAGTGCAGTGGTTAAGGCCATAGCTTTTACAATCTTATTTTTCATAATACTCCTCCATAAATTAGCAAATAGTTTTTATTACGTTATCATGTTAGCAGTTTACTTTACTAAAGTCAATAGCAAATCTGCTATTTTTCAAGGTCATTGTACGATATTAACTTAGCGCAATTTGTTTGTAGAAAGTATAAACAATAATTTTTAGATGCTATTGTTTATGTTGAATATCAGACTTTCAATGGTTGCTTTCGTATCATTTTTTTCGTATAATAAAGGAAAAAATGATAATAAATATATTGGTACGAATTAGAACAGAGAGGTACATATGCAATACAAAGAGAGAACAATTGACCCATATCTTTTTCGGGCAATTGTAAGGACAACTGGCAGGATTCCCCTGATTCCATATGATTTAAAAAAAATTAAGACGTTAGAGATTTATGATCGGTATAGAAGAATGCCTAGTTATGAAACAATCTCTTTTTTTCGTTTTAAGGAACATGACTTTTCTGTACTTGGGGAAATGGAAAATCTACATACGTTGAGAATCTATATCCTTGAACCACCGTTGATTATTGCAGATTTTTCTTTTTTAAAAAAGTGCAAAAAAATAAAGAAATTAGATTTGGCAGAGACAAATTTTACAGATTGTGCGTTTTTGTCATATCTTTCAGAACTTGTGTATGTGCGTCTGCCAAAGGAGAAAGACCTTATTAATAAACAAGTTTTGGATACCCTTCACGCAAAGATTGAATTTGATGAGGAAAAAATTCAAGATTATCCAATTGTGGAGGTTGTAGAGCAGATAAAAGAGCAGACCAAAAGAGCAGCGTATACATTGACCTTGCGAAAGGGTGTCGTGCCAGATTTATTTGACAGTAAGTTTGGCGGTCTGCCATATTGGAATCCGAAAATGGCGTATCCATTGGACAAGACTGGACAAAAGATGACGATGATAGCGCAGATTAATTTTGACAAGGCTACAGTAGATGAAAGACTGCCACAACAGGGAATGTTACAGTTTTTTATTGCGTTAGATGACGATGACGGCTATCTGTATGGGTATGATAGTGAAGTGCCAGATAGACAGGAAATGTTTCGCGTAGTGTATCATGAGACAGTGGACTATAATGTTACAAAAGAGCAGATTTTGGGATTAGAGATTCCAGTGTGTACAGACCCAGAATTTGATGAATATTCGCCTGTTTGGTATGAGATTGGTTTTGATATTGTGCCGCAAGAAGTTTATATGCATCCTGATGATAGGCACTTTATGGAGCGATTACAGGAAACAGAAATTGCCGTAATAGGAAAAGATGTTAGAGGACGATATTTTTTTAGCGAGGAAGAAAAGGACTACTTTTATCACACGTTGCCTTATTATGGAAGTCATATGCTAGGGTATCCGCTTTGGCTTCTTTTTACTCCTAAAAAGATTGTCAATAAAATGGAAAAGTATGATACAATGTTATTGCAGATTCATTCAGAAGTCAAGGAAAATGCAGACCGTGTGCTCTGGTCAGGCAGCGGTGCACTTCAGTTTTTTATTGATAGTAAGGCGCTTGCGAAGCGAGATTTTAGCAAGGTATTGTATTATTGGGGCTGTACAAATAAAGACCATGTATTGTAATAGGGGGATTTTTATGCAACAGGATAAGAAAATGATTGACCCATATCTTATAAGAGCAATAATGAAGGGTAACAGTAACGGGCGATATGATATAAAAAAGATAAAGAGATTAGAGTTGACAGATGCGGCGATAGCTCCATACGCTGATAAGTTTCAGATAAAAGAACACGATTTTGCGATAATTCAAGAGATGGAAAATCTGCGTACTTTGACAATGAATACACGAAATCCGCTTACAATAAAGGATTTTTCTTTCCTTGAAAAGTGCACTAAATTAAAAAAGTTGGATTTGGTACAGACAAATTTTACGGATTGTACGCCTTTGGCGCAGCTTACAGAACTTACTTATGTTCGTCTGCCAGAAAAGCATAACCTTGTCAACACACAAATTTTGGATACACTTGACGCAAAGATTGAATTTGATGAGACGATAGGCTATGATTATCCAATCGAAGAAATTACGAATTATATCAAAGAGCAGACTAAGACAATGGCGTATGTGCTGACTTTGCAGAAGAATATTATACCAAATTTATTTGACAGCAAGTTTGGCGGTTTACCTTACTGGGATTTGAAAATGGCATATCCCGAGGACAAGACAGGCAAAAAAATGATATTGATTGCACAGATTAATTTTGATAGAACGACGGTGGATGAACGTCTGCCGCAGCAAGGAATATTACAATTTTTTATTGCGCTTGATGATTGTGACAATCCATATGGTTATGACGATAATGCGCCAGATAGCCAAGAAATGTTTCGTGTAGTGTATCATGAAACAGTGGACTATACTGTCACAGAGGAACAGATTTTAGCCTTGAATATTCCGGTTTCAACAGATCCAGAGATTGAGGAGTTCACGCCTGTATGGAAGCCATTTCAGATTGAAATTATACCAAAAGAAGTCTATATGAATACGAATGACAAGCGCTTTGACAAATTGTTTCGGAGTGCAGTGAAAACGATTAGAGGGAAAGGTATTGGGAAAAAGAGAGCATATGATGTTTTGACAGACGGAGACTATTGGCATCTGGATAGAGAGTTGTCATATTATGGGCATAATATGCTGGGCTATCCATTTTTTGTACAATTTGACCCAAGAAAAAGTGCAAAGTATTATGATACAGTATTGTTGCAAATTCATTCAGAGATGACAGATGACGAGGATTATATGTGTTGGGCGGATGGTGGTGTAGCCAATTTCTTTATCAATAGCGAAGCACTTGCACAGCGGGATTTTAGCAAGGTGTTTTATTGCTGGGATTGTGATTAATAGCAATATTTATGACATTTCATATCTCATATGCACAATCTAAAAAGGACATTGAAAATATTAGAAGCACTTGGCGTTAATAAAAATAACCCCTCCCCCAGCTTACGAAAAAAGTGAATATAGGATATAATAAATTTCAGTGCGACATTTTTGCAAAATGTGTTGTACTGAAATTTTTTTGTACATATGAACACGACGATAAATTACACAGTTAAAGCAGCCCATGTGCAGCATGACATGTAATCTTCCTGTTTGATTGTATATGTTACATAGAAAGAAAATATGCTGTTGCAGGGCATATAGTGTGAGAAGTACTTCTAACTGCCTGTGGCAGTTTCCACTCACGGCAAAGGCTGTTTCGTGGAGAAGTACTATGTCTCACAGTAAGAAATGCCTGAAATACGGCATTTCTCATCTGGATTTATGATTCCGCGAAGCGGAATCATGGGGGTTCGTGTGAAATTGATTAGTACGCCCGCAAAAGCGGGCAGATGGGGGTTAGGGGGAATTTTATTGAAAAATAAGAAAGCTTTATTTCATTGGATATTATTTGGCATGATAATAATGAGTACGTTTTTTGGCTGTGCTTTACAGCATGGTGTAGTGCCGTCAGAAACAGTTGATAACAATAAAAAACGCGAGGAGGTTGTCGTTGCCATTTCTACAGAGCCATCTACCTTAGACCCATGTCAAGGTTGGGGACATGGGAACATGCCACTAATACAGAGCACGCTTATAAAATATAATGATGAGATGTCTTTTGAGTATGATTTGGCGGTTAATTATAGTCTTGATGAGACAGGGCTAGTATGGACATTTAAGTTGCGTGATGACGCAAAGTTTACAGACGGGGAAGCAGTCACAGCGCAGGATGTGGTGTTTACCTTTGAGACAGCAAAGGCAGCGCAGGCATCTATTGATTTAACTTTTCTGGAAAAGGTAGAGGCAATAAATGACACGACTGTCACTTTTTTGCTATCTAAACCAACCTCTGTATTTCTAAATACAATTGCGTCGGTGGGGATTATCCCAGCACATGCCTATGGCGCAGATTATGGAATGAATCCGATTGGATCAGGTCCTTGGAAGTTTGTTCAGTGGAATCCACAGGAACAATTAATTTTGGAGGCAAATGAGGATTATTATGGAATTGTCCCGTCTATAAAAAAGGTGACAATTGTATTTATGGCAGAGGAGGCTGCCTTTGCGGCAGTGCAGGCAGGGCAAGTTGATGTGGCGTTGACAGCAGCAACGCTTGCGGACAAAACAATTGAAGGTTATCATCTGGAGCGTGTCACGTCTGTAGATAATCGCGGATTTACGCTCCCTGTACTACCCAATGAGGGAAATGTTACCGAAGACGGATATCCGATTGGAAATAATGTGACCTGTAATTTGGAAATTCGACAGGCGATTGCTTATGCGATAGACAGGGAATTGGTTGCTGAGGTTGCACTAAACGGATTTGCAACGCCATGCTACTCTGAGAATGACAAGATGCCTTGGAATAATCCTTCGGTGATGATTGAGACCGATGTAGATTATGCGAAAAAATTGCTCACAAGTGCTGGATGGTTGGATAGTGATGAGGATGGGATTGTAGAAAAAGATGGGGTTGTGGCAGCATTTACAGTTTTGTATCCTAGTGGGGATTCTGTTCGTCAAGCAGTTGCAATGGCTGTTGCAGAACAGGTAAAACAAATTGGCATTCAAATCACAGTGGAGGGCACAAGCTGGGACGATTTGTCAAAGCACATGTTTTCCAATGGTGTTATGATGGGTTGGGGCGCCGCAAATCCTTATGAGAGTTACTGTCTATATTACAGCAAGGGTGCATTTCAGGAAGATTTTTATAATCCTGAAGGGTATCAATCAGAGAAAACAGACAAGTATCTATCTGCGGCTATGGAGGCGCTAACAATAGAAGCGGCATATGAAAATTGGCAACTTGCACAGTGGGATGGCGAGACAGGAACTTGTATGAAAGGTGTCTGCCCGTGGGTATGGATTGTTAATGTAGACCATTTATACTATGTGCGCGATGGATTGGATATTGGCAGGCAGCAGCTTCACCCACATGGTGCTTCCATGCCGCTTTTACAGAATCTACATACATGGCGATGGATATGACTGTATGTTAAGAATACGACAAATCGGTGTAAGATGATGATAAGAGTTTGAGTGAATATGACATTCGTGTCAGAAGTAAAGACAAGATTCGTATAGACAATGATTATAGAAGATGGGGAATAGGATATTTATGTTAGAAATGAGGTGAATTGGCGTGAGAAACACGGCTGGGCGGATTGGTTTATTATTTTTGAAAAACAGTGTACGAATGTTGTCATTACTCTTTGCAGTTAGTATTATTTCCTTTGTGTTGGTGAGTGCCTCGCCAATCGACCCAGTACAGCAGTATATTATGGGAATCGGACCTGTGTCGGAGGAGCAACGGGCTGAGATTACAACATATTGGGGGATTGATAAGCCACCAGTTACGCGGTACATTTACTGGTTGCGTGCTTTGCTTCGAGGAGATTTAGGTATTTCGCTATTATATCGTAGACCTGTGATTGAAATTATTGTAGAGCGCTTCCAAAATTCGCTTGCTCTGATGTTGTGTGCGTGGATATTTTCGGGAATTATTGGGTTTTCACTCGGCTGTATAATGGGCGTATATCGTGGTCAATGGCAGGATAAAGTAATTCGGAAGTGCTGTTATCTTTTGAGCAGCGTGCCAATTTTTTGGCTGGGGCTTGTTTTATTGTTAGTATTTTCTGTAAAACTAGGCTGGTTTCCAATTGGATTTTCAATGCCAATCGGTATGCTGGACAGTGAGGTAAGCATCTGGCAACGATTGCACCATCTGGTGTTGCCAGCGCTTACGCTGAGTCTGACGTCTTTTTCTAATATTGCGCTTCACACAAGACAGAAAATGATTGATGTGATGAACAGCGCATACATTTTGTTTGCGCGCGCACGCGGAGAGAGTGGATGGACGTTGTTTTTCCGCCATGGGTTACGCAATACAATTCTGCCAGCCTTGACCTTGCAGTTTGCATCGTTTGCAGAACTTTTTGGCGGTTCGGTACTTGCAGAGAATATATTTTCTTATCCAGGGCTTGGCTCTGCGGTCTCTGCGGCAGGACTCAATTCAGATGTGCCACTTTTGTTGGGAATTACACTGTTTTCGACATTGTTTGTCTGTGTGGGGAATATGATTGCGAATCTGCTGTATGGCGTTATTGACCCTAAAATGAGAGATTGTGAAAAATAAAAGAAAACAACTTTAGGGGGATGAGATGAAACAGTTGAAACGAAAGCGAGAAAATTACTGGAATTGTCTGAATGGAAGAACAAGTACACTTGTATTGATTGTTATTTTATGCCTTATTATTCTTGTTATCTATGCGGCTGGTATGTTGATTCCGCAGGAAGCCATTGCGACAGACTTTATCCATGCAAAACAATCTCCATCGTGGCAGCACCCGTTTGGTACAGACAATCTGGGGCGCGATATTTTGATGCGCACTTTAAAAGGGATGTCAGTTAGTGTGACAGTGGGGATTGTGGCTTCGTGTATTAGTGCGGTGATTGGTATTTTGATTGGGATTGCGGCAGCAGTGGGTTCTCGTTTTTTGGATGGCGTAATAAATTGGATGATTGATTTGATGATGGGGATTCCGCATACTATTTTTATTATATTAATTTCTTTTGCTTTGGGAAGGGGACTCAAAGGGTTGTTTGTTGGAATTGCGGCAACACACTGGACAAGCCTTGCAAGGCTAATACGAGAAGAAGTAATGCAGCTTCGCAGTCAACATTATATTGCAGTTTCACGCCGTTTGGGCAAATCAAATAGCTGGATTTTAATGCATCATTTATTGCCACACTTGGCACCACAGTTTTTAGTAGGGTTGATTTTAATGTTTCCTCATGCTATTTTACACGAGGCATCTATTTCTTTTCTTGGATATGGGTTGCCTCCAGAACAGCCTGCGGTTGGCATTATTTTGGCAGAAAGTATGACCTATATTTCATCAGGAATATGGTGGATGGCAGTGTTTCCAGGGGGATTTTTGGTGCTGATGGTATGGTTGATAGACCGCTTAGGAGAGCGTTTGCGTAGGGTAATTGATCCGTTTAGCGCACAAGAGTAGAATAAAAAAGATATTAATATTATGATACCAGGGTCAAAAGGTCAAGAAATCCGATGCAAGCTTGCTTGC
>CAJUAE010000046.1 GCA_910583965.1 uncultured Lachnospiraceae bacterium | reverse complement strand
TTCAGAAGCAACAGAACAAGTCAGGAATTTACTGGGATTCACTGGCTTCTTAGTGATACAAACTTTTTACTCTCAAGTAAATTATAAATAGACTCATAATATATATTTATTTTACCCAATATTCATTGAAATTAATTTTCTTAAAAAGTGTATATAGTTTTTCCGAACTAAGTTCATCGTATAACTTTTTAAAACCATGCTTTTCGTAGAAATTTTTGAACATACATTCCCTACATTCAAGAACAAGCAATCTTCCACCTACAACTTTAGCCGCCAAACTGATTGTATGATAGCATTCATCAAAAATCTGTTTTCCAGTCAAATGTTGTGATGTATATGTATCATTTCTCCCCAATTGTCCGATTAAATAAGATGATACAAAATTCAATCCATCTCTTCCAGGGTAATTTCCTAAGGCTGCACGCTTTTTCTTTTGGGATAACCCAGAAATATCTACTGCAGTATGGGCAATTGTAAAATATGCAGCTATCGAAAAAATATTATGTCTCAATAAATCACTATCAACCATGAGATATGTTTTTCCAAAATCTGTATTCTCATATATTATTGCTTTATTCACTAAAAAGTTCTCTAAGTCAGTTTCACGTCGACAAGAGAACTTTTTAAATGATTCTTGAATTAAATTGACATCATATCCTTCTCTTAGCATTTCTCCCAATGATAAAACAACATAATTTATCATTCGTTTTTACTAAGAGCCTTTCCAATAGCAGTTTTTAAATCTTTATCTTGTGATAGATTCGCTAAACGAGATTGGAAATCGCCTCGTAATGTGGGAGTCACTGCCTTCACCATTTCCTCAACAAAATCTGTTGCCTTCTCTCGTTGTACCGTAAACTGCTTTCCAAATGAAGATGTTGCCATTCTACCACCTCCTTTAAACTCATACCATATCATATGTCGACAAAGTATGCGTTCATAATTAGATTATAACACAAATTTGCAAATTGTAAATATAATATAATGTATAAACATTTATTATTTTAGTTCAACATTTAATATATTATTCTTTCCACATAAATTGTCGAATTTTAAAGATATGCAACACGAAATACAACACGAAAAAGAAAAAGCCTAGAAAATCTAGGCTTTTATGAGAGCGATAGACGGGGCTCGAACCCGCGGTCTCGACCTTGGCAAGGTCGCGCGTTACCAACTACGCCACTATCGCATCTTATATTTTGTTCACCATTCCTGTGAACAAAATATATTCTACTATGCTATCAGCCATTTGTCAACTAATATTTTAACTTTTTTATAAGAATGTTATTGCAATTTATTACTTTTCACACCTGCACCAAAATGTCTGCTCTATGACATTTTGTGTGCGTCAACTGTTGCAATTCACACAAAATCAGCTTAAATAAATACGAACTCTGGCATGGAGGTGAATTGTAATTACAATTCAGTCTTAGGACTTTGCACTAACTGCAAAGTCCATAAAATAACTATACGGCTAAAGGTCAAGTCACCACAAAATCAAATCAACAATCCAACTACTATAGTATTTATTCTAGTGCATTTTTATATTTCACACGATAGATACGATACAGAGATTCATAGATGCGTTCTTTGGAGATGGTTCCATCAGACACTGCCTGCAAAACCCCTTTGTATGCTTCCTGATACTCTGCAGGCTCCAAGAGCAAATCTGCCCCTGCCTGAATTGCAGCAACCGCTGCTTCCGCGGAACTGTAATTGTCCGCTACAACACTGTCACTGAGAGAATCTGTTATCACCACTCCATTAAATCCCAACGTCTTTCTTAATAAATCTTGTATTACAACAGCCGAAAATAGTGATAGTGTATCATCACCAGTAATACCATTTGCCTTACTATGTGAAACCATAATGCAGTCCACACCACTTTTTATTGCCGCATCATATACCATAAACTCATTGTTCTTTAATTCTTCTAATGATTTGGATTCTGCTGCTATTCCAGGAAATTTCAACAAAGTTGCACTGATTTCCGCAGACTGAATCGCCTGAACAGATGCATTTACCAACAGTGCTGTAACAGATGTATCAGTACTAAATGCATTTTCTTCTGAGGATACTTCTGCCACTGGTGCCAAATTCATATTAATACCATAAGAACTTAGCTTTGCCGCAATGCTTCCATATGCCTGAACCACACTATCTGCGTCTGTAAGTTTTGCAGCTTTTGGTGTTTCTTCCAAACCAAAGGTAGTTGTCCCACACTCCACTTGCACAACTGTAAAAAGTGGGTATTTTGAAAATCCCCTTGTATTGGTAAGCATCTCTGTAAATTGTTCCTGTGATTTGAAATTTTTTGCTGTATATATTACCCCACCAACAGGATTCTCAGTGATAGCTGTCTGCGTTCCCTCTCCTGCCTGTATCGCTGTCTCAACGCCCGTAATCGATTCTGGAGATACAATAAACATTCCAGCAACCATTTCCTCTATTGTCATTTCTTCTAATAGAGAATCGACAAGCTGTTTAAGCTGGTCCTCCGCTATCGGTGACGCATAGCCTTCCTCATATTGAACTCCACTGTCTTGTGTTTCTGCATCCTCTATCTCGTTGTCTGCTTCCTGAGATGCATTGGATTCTGCTTCCTCGATAACTCGATTGACTTTGTCATTGTATTTATTTACATAGTCAATAATATATCTGACACCAAAATATCCCGCTATCAATATCAGCACAATAAAAATAAGCAACGTCATATAAGCCAATATTTGATTGCGCACACGTCTGCGTCTTCTTTTCTCCCTGTTTATCTTTTCCTCTCTCATATCGTTTCGATAATTAGGTCAAAGGATACTTGTCGGTAAGCGACTGTACAATATCCCTTGCGCCTGCAATACCATTCTCCTGATTCTTTATCACCATGGCAATCGCCTCTGCAATCTGCTCCATATCATCTTCTTTCATGCCGCGGCTAGTCACAGCCGGAGTTCCAAGCCGAATCCCACTTGTGACAAACGGTGATTTCGGATCATTCGGAATTGTATTTTTGTTGCAAGTAATATGCGCCTCATCCATAAGCTTCTCAACAGCCTTTCCTGTGAGATCATACGTTGTGAGGTCCACAAGCATCAAATGATTGTCTGTACCGCCTGAAACTATCTTAATATCCCGACTAATCAGCCCTTTGCAAAGTGCCTGCGCATTTTTCACAATCTGCTGTTGATATTCCTTAAATGCATCCTGCAATGCCTCTTGGAAGCAAACTGCCTTCGCTGCAATCACATGCATCAATGGCCCTCCCTGAATCCCTGGAAAAATCGCCTTATTAAAATTATATTTTTCTGCTGCTTCTTTGTTGGCAAGAATAAGACCGCCACGAGGGCCCCTTAAAGTTTTGTGTGTTGTTGTTGTCACAACATCCGCATATGGAATCGGACTTGGATGAAGTCCGGCTGCCACTAGACCAGCTATATGCGCCATATCCACCATAAGCACAGCACCAACTTCATCGCAAACTTCACGAAAACGCTTGAAATCAATCGTTCTAGCATATGCACTTGCACCTGCAATAATCATCTTCGGTTTACATTCCAAAGCAAGTTCCCGCATTTTATCATAATCGAGAAATCCATTGTCATCCACACCATAAGCAACCACATTAAAATATTTACCAGACATATTTACAGGTGAACCATGTGTAAGGTGTCCACCATGGTCTAGATTCATGCCCATAATGGTATCTCCGGGCTGTAAAACGGCAAACTGTACTGCCATATTTGCCTGTGCACCGGAATGTGGCTGAACATTCGCATAATCACATTGAAACAATTGTTTAGCGCGTTCTATCGCAAGGTTCTCCACAACATCTACACATTCGCATCCGCCATAATATCTTTTTCCCGGGTATCCCTCGGCATATTTATTTGTCAGTGGACTGCCCATCGCTGCCATAACTGCCTTGCTAACCCAATTCTCAGAAGCAATCAACTCAATATGGCTGTTCTGCCGCTCCTGCTCTGCCACAATGGCATCTGCAATCTGGGAATCTGCTTTTTTTACTTCATCAAGTGAATACATGAATCTCTCCTCCGTATATACATTTTAATCTATTTTATTAGTATGACCACATACTGCAAATTACTGTTCACATCCCATCAATTTTAGTACAATTTCGTTCATCGAGTATATAAACGCCAACATACTTGCACGCAAAATGCAAAGAATACGCATTTTAATGGACAAGTGAACCCGTTATAAAACATTGAAATTCCTATGCGAAATTATCATATACGATTTTTCACCTTGCGGTCATATACGTTGCTTATCGTAAATGATAAACACTCTATTCGCGATAAGCATCTACGACTGTAAAGTCTGTATAGAGTATAACCGTTTTTTTACAATTTTACAAGAGTTAATTAAAGTGGAAAATCCTCTGGCAAAGTTTATATCCATCTACTGAAATCTTCCTGCCCAATTTTCCTGGAAGGTTCATCGCATTACCGAGAAGCCCCATGCGAAGACGAACCCATAACAGCTTGTCCTCTGTCTTAATATATTCCCAAAGTTCTTTCTTCTTTTCCAGATTTTCTTCCAACTCTGAACGAATTAAAAGCACAGAAGACACCGTCGTAATAATATCAAGATAACTAACCATATACTTTCTTACCTTACCGTTGGTCAAAATATGCTGTTTTTCTGCTACATAATAATCCACCAATAGTTTATTCACTCTAATTTGCTGATCGATTCTACTAATCATAACCTGCTCATTTACAGACTGATCTACCCTTCCAATAAAATAACGATAGAAATTTACATCCATATAGTACATTGTTTTTACATATGGAAGCGGGTGAAACACAAAAATATTATCCACATAAAATGTATTCTCTGGCAATTTTAATCCACAGTCTCGCAACAGATTGGTTCTGTAAATGACAGAGTGCATCAAAATATATTGCCCTACTCTAAAATGACGCACATCCTTCCATGTAAAAATTTCATCCTGCGGTAACGCATGATGATACTTCATAACCTTCTTGCGTTTTTCTCCTTCTTTTTCATAGACAAAATTGCTGACAAACATATCAATAGACTTTCCACTTTTCAACAATTCTTTCAGTTTGTCCAAAATCTGAATATAGGCACTTTGACTCACCCAGTCATCACTATCTACTACTTTAAAATACAACCCTTTTGCCTGTTCAATTCCCACATTTACAGCAGAACCATGTCCGCCATTTTCTTTATTTACCACCTTTATTATTCCTGGAAAACGCTCTTTGTACTCCTCCGCTATATCCATTGTATTGTCACTAGAGCCATCATTTACAATAATAATCTCCACATCTTCTCCTCCCGGAAGCAGAGAATCGATACACTTTCGCATATATGCCGCCGAATTATAGCAAGGTATCGCTATCGATAATAATTTCATAATCTACTCCTATCTCCAATCAATTATCTAAGTCGGTTACACTCAAAACGCTCCATTGTCATAAGACAATTTTTTATCTCATTATAGCGCGTTTCAATATCGCCCTCTTTTATCTCTGTGTCAAGACTAACAGCCATTGTATCAATCATAGCGTCTGTAATTCTTGGATGAAGCGCACTCAATATTTGCAATTTTTTCTCATAGGTATCTGCATCCAAAAACTCCACAAGTCCTTGATCTAAGGTAAACCCTTCTTCTTCTCCAGAGACTTGAACACACGTTTCGTTTCTCTGTGTTTCTGGCAAAACAGTATTCTGATCTTCTGGTGCTGATTGCATTTTGCCTCTATTCAACACCCTAGTAAGCGTTTCCGAAGACGTTTCCTTTTGATTTCCCGCATTCTCCTCTCCCCGAATATCAATCTTCTCAAAGCGGTAAAGTTGTGTTTCATTCGGATATTTTCTGGCGTCTATTTTACTCATAAACATCTCAAGCGGGCGCACATAGACCTCATAAGGTGCATAGAGCTGCTGATAGACCACCATCTTCATGCCATTCTCAGAATGGCGCGCCAGCGTAATAATCTGATAAATATTTCCTTTGAAATGTCTGTAAATTTCCTGCGGTCTTGGATTTGGCCTCATGCTGCAATCATACCTTTCTTCTTTACAATTCTTTACAGTTATATGTTTCTTTATTATAATAAACTATTTTCCCTGATTTGTCATTTATTATCAAAAAATATCTCTTACAATCTATAAAAATAAGCCGGAACTATTCACAAACATATGAAAATGTTCAGAACTGCAAAACCTTATTCCCATTCTCCTAAAATCCAATTGGGTTATCTACAATTTAGTTTAAACGTGCGAAAATCCTGCTTCTCTATGCAAAAAGCTTTCAAATACGATTGGAATCCCCGCACTGCTTAATGCTTCTACATCACGATAAATAGTTCTTGTGGAAACTTCAAATTCAGCTGCTAATTCAGGCGCCGTAGCACGCTCTCTGTCTAAAAGATAATATAACATTTTGAATAAACGACTATCTAACATCACTCCACCTTCCAAAATAAGAATATCACAAAGATCTTGATATAACTTGACACAATATACAGTTATTAAGCTACTAATATCACTCTATTTTTCATATATAAAATAAAAGTATAGAAAATTTTTATTATTTCTTTTTTATTACCAAAAAAATATATTTTTGCAATAAATATAACTTTTATGTCTATTGCGTGTTATTGTTATTTTCTCAAGGATTACCCCTTGTCACAATATGCTTGATATAATATGATAAAAATAGTGATGAGTTCTACTCATTTTTTACTTTATTACATAAATTGTAATTGTTGAAATCAGAGAATTTGCCATCGGATATTAATTATAGACAGTTACAAAAAATAAAAAAGGAGACTCAGGCAATATGAAGGAGCGTTTTGAATTTGAAGGCACTTCCACCGGTGAATACCGTGAAGGTCTCTATGTAATGTATGACGGGAAAGAATACCCTGCCATGTATCTAGGAGTTGGACGATTTGTACTCTACTCAGATACAGCAGACGAGAATTTCACATTTCCAACGCAGGACGGCAGATATCTGTTACAGACAGACCTGCGCGATGAAAATCTCACGCGTGCATGTTCGATACGCATGGTTGGTATCATGAAAAACCGCTATGAAAGTGTCGTGATACGCAATATTCTTAAAGAGGGGGTAATCGTTTCCACTTACAATCCCCGACTTGGTTTTGAATTGGGATTAAAGCCAATAAAAAACCTTGGATTTACAGGTCTTATTGACAGAAAACTTTTAATTGGTATCTATGAGGAACGCGATTACCTCTGGAACCCTACACTTGCCATCTGTTGTACACTCTGTCAAGTTACAGGAACCAAAGACAAAGACTCATGGTATGTCGAAAACGATCGTATGACTCAATTTTATACGCTGCAATCTAAAACCGAGTAGGAATTTAATCCTACTCGGTTTTTATATACACGGACACCCAAGTGAAATTTATCAGCAGAAGTTTATGGGTGTCCAGCGCGCGTAGGGGAAGATGACACTTCCCTACGCGATTTAATTCTTATTTTTATTTTGTTATCTCAATTCTACTGAAATGCAACTGGGCGCCCTGTCTGCGCAATTGCAATATAAGTCTTTCCCTCATTGAGCTGAATCTCATTTCCAAAATCATCATAGTATACAGTTGGCGTATAGTCACCAGCTTTCTGCCATGTAACGTGGATGCATTTTCCCTTTGTAAAATAATAGCCATCCTCTGTGTTATCAATATTTTGGAAATAGAGATATCCCTTATCATCAAGTTTACACCACTTTGTATTCTGAACAATCACGTTTGCAAACTTAAGCTGCTGTCCGTTTAACCCATCTGTCTGTGGCTTTCCATGAATGTTCTTATAATACATGCCATCTGTGGGATTGTATGTAAACGCACTCTTTGTATAAGGAAAAATTAGAGAAAGGTCAATTGCGTTTGCTGTCGCAGCCGCTGCACCATACTGTTCAAGTGTATTTCCACCATCTGCAAATGTAAAGTGTTTTGGATTATAAAATCCCTCTCTGATGTTAACAGAGTATCCAAGACCTGCACATGCATTGATAATATTAGGTGCGTTGGTATATGCATTGTGTGGTGCCTTTCTGTCAGAAGTTCTATAAAATGCCCCAGCACCAGGAGCACCACCACCAGTACCATACTGATTTGTCCCTGATATATTATTGATGTCTGGTGCAGTAATTCGGTCTTGCATATAAAATACACCGCCAAAGTGAATGATAATTGGGTCCCACTCTGTCGCTTCTGGAAGATAATATGCTCTGCAGCTTCTGACATTTCCAATCTTAGAAAGTCCTGTCCAATTGCTAATCACAGCCATCTGCCTAGAAATTTCTCCCTCCTCCATAATCTCATACAGAATATCAGCGTTACTGATACCATAGGAAGGTTGTGCCACTTTATCTGTCGGCATCATCACAGCAATTGGTCTAACAACTGATTGCTCTGCTGGAATCCACTCATTTGTATACACACTTCTAACATATCCTGGCAATGCCTCATCTGCTTTTACCTGTGATGCAGGCAGCACACCATTTGCTGACATTCCTGCCAGTGTCACAGCAGCCAACATCACAGCGGCTGCTCTTTTTAAGATTCCTTTTTTTGATTTCATGTTCCATTTCATCATTTTTCTTCATTCCTTTCTTACTATTTCATTCAAGAATGCTATTGGCATTCTTGTTATGTGCGTGTCTTCTTTGGCTGAGATAAAACTCTTGCCTTTGCCTGAACTTTTGTTGGACTGACATCATGTTCTTCTTTAAACCGACTGATTACATCCATAAATGCCTGTCCAAACTTATCACATTTTGCCTGACCCACTCCTTGAATCTCAAGCAATTCAGCACGTGAGACTGGCAAATACGTACTCATTTCTTTCAAAGATTTATCTGTAAAAACAACATATGCTGGAACTTGTAATTCTTTTGCAAAACGATTGCGTAAAAGTCTAAGCTGTTCGTATAATTCTGGATTATTAAAAGTTGCCTTTTTTTTGCTGCCGACTGCGACAAGAAGTCTTCCACTATCAGTTACATCAGCATTATATATAGGTTGATTCCTCTGTCTTGTCTGCATATTTTCTGCCTGTGGTTTTCCAATACAATTTCCACAACTTCCACAATACTGCTCTGCCTTCTCTCCAAAATAGTTCAGCATATATTTACGGTAACAGAACTTCGTATGACAATAAAACACCATCTTTTTAAGTCGCTCTCTGTCTTTCTCTATTACAGAAGCCAGCGTTTCCTCATCTAATTCTTCATTATCACGACTATTCTCTATAAAAAACTGATTGATATGTACATCCTGTGAACTATACAATAAATAACACTCCGCCTTTTCCCCGTCACGTCCTGCACGTCCTGCTTCCTGATAGTAGCTCTCCATATTTTTAGGCATATTGTAATGTATCACAAATCGAACATCCGGTTTGTCAATTCCCATACCAAATGCATTTGTAGCTACCATAAGCTGTGTTCTATCCGAGGTAAATTCCTCCTGACTTCTACGTCGCTCATCATCCATCATTCCCGCATGATATCTGGACACTTCCAGACCACGTTCAGCCAACATCTCATATACTTCTTCCACCAGTTTTCTGGTAATACAGTAAATGATACCACTCTCACCATAATGTGTGCGAAGTATTCGCATTAGTGCTGTCTTTTTATCCTTTGCGTGAAGTACAAAAAAGCTTAAATTTTTTCTGTCAAAGCCTGTTGTAATCACTTTGGGATTTGACAGTTGTAATAGACGCACGACGTCTTGTTGAACTTCTCTGGTCGCCGTTGCCGTAAAAGCCCCCACTATTGGGCGTTTTGGCAGCCTTCTAAGAAATTCCTCAATCTTGAGATAACCTGGTCTGAAATCTTGCCCCCACTGTGACACACAATGCGCCTCATCCACACTGACAAATGAAAAATTTGCATGAATGGCAAATTCAAGAAACGATTCTGTCAAAAGTCGTTCTGGAGCTACATAGATAATCTTATACTTTCCTTTTCGCGCATAGTCAAGTGCCTTAAAATACTGCCCCTGTGTGAGAGAACTGTTGAGATATGCCGCATAAATACCTGCCTGATTCAGCGCCGCAACCTGATCTTTCATCAAGCTAATCAATGGGGAAATCACCAATGTAATCCCATCAAACATCAGTGCTGGCACCTGATAACAAATAGACTTTCCAGCACCAGTTGGCATAATGCCAAACACATCATTTCCCTCCAAAATGCTATCGATTAATTCCTCCTGTCCATCTCGAAAAGAGCTGTATCCAAAATAGGTCTGTAAAACCTCGTATTTATTCTGCCCGTTCATATTTAATATTCTCTTTTTTCTGATATAATTCTATCGCTTTCTGCACGCGCTGTCGAACGATATTCTCCTGAAACGGTTTCTGTATGTAATCGACAACAATATCATAAACACTTACTTTATGGATATTGCTTTCGTTCATATTGGAACTGATAAGTATCACTGGCACATTGTAGAGTGATGTCTCTTTCATGTATTTAAGCACTGCAAATCCATCACACACAGGCATCACAATATCCAGGAGAACTGCCACCACTTCATCACGACTCTCTCCTAAAAATTCAATTGCCGCTCTGCCATCTTGACACTCTGCAATATCATATTCCCCCTCAAAAATACCCCTTAAAACATATCTGTTGATGGCTTTATCCTCCACTATCAACATTTTCTTTTTCTGATTCTTGTCATGAACTTTCTTTCTTCTACTCATCTGCAACCCACATCCCTCGAATGTCCACTGATCATAATGTATATTATTTTACTGAATATTTATTGTTTTTCTTTACCGCTTTTCTAATTTTTGCTTTAAGTCGCTGAAGCGCATTGTCTGTAGACTTTTCATCTCTCGACAGCACTTTTGCTATCTGTGAATATCGCATTCCTGTCATATACAAATCAAGTACCTGCTTTTCAAAAGCACTTAGTTCTCGCTCAATGATTGCCTCTATATCTGCCACATTCTCTCGGTCTATTATAAGCTGTTCTGGATTCGTTTCTACTGCGGATGCAATCACATTTACTAATTCTGTGCTATTTCCATCTCCCTCCGCCTCCGACATGTCAGCATACAGCGAAATATAGGTGTTGAGTGGCGCATGTTTTTCTCTGCGTGATGCCTGTACTGCATTGTACATCTGGCGAGAGATACACAAATCTGCAAAAGTATAAAAACTAGCATCTCTCCCCACATCATAATCTCGCACTGCTTTAAAAAGCCCAATCATTCCCTCCTGTATCAAATCGTCATTGTCCGCACCAAGTATGTACATGGACTTTGCTTTTTTTCGCACCAGATATTTATATTTGTTCATAATATAATCTGTTACTTGCGTTTCCCCATCGCGCAATCTATCGATTAATTCCTCATCCTTCAGCATCTCATATATGCTAGGCATATTTGTCTATCCTTTCTATCATTGCATCCGCTGTCGAACAATCTCATAGGCAAGCACACCCGCCGCAACAGATGCGTTCAGAGAATCAATTTCTCCTTTCATAGGAATCGATGCTATAAAATCACATTTTTCGCGGACAAGTCTTCCAACGCCCTCCCCTTCACTTCCGATTACAAGACCAATCGGACCTTTCAGGTCAAGTTGATACATTGTCGTACCATCCATATCTGCACAGACAAACCATAATCCTTCTTTTTTAAGTTCCTCTATAGTCTTTCCTAAGTTGGTAACCTTAGCTACTGGCGTGTAGTTTAACGCCCCTGCAGAGGTTCTGGCGACGGTTGCTGTAAGTCCTGCTGCCCGATTCTTTGGAATAATAATTCCATGTGCTCCTGCCAAATTTGCTGTACGAATGATTGCCCCCAGATTATGAGGGTCCTCAATATTGTCTAACAAAATGATAAACGGCGGTTCATTTTTGCTGTGCGCTGCTGCCAGAATATCTGCTACGTCCGCATATTCATAAGCCGCTGTGTATGCAATCACTCCCTGATGTTTTCCTGTCTCACTAAGCTGATCAAGTCGTTCCTTTGCGACAAACTTTATCATGGTATCCTGTTTTCTAGCTTCCCGCTTGATTGTCTGTATTGGGCCATCTTGTGTACCATCCTGTATGAACAGCCTATCTATTGGCTTTCCTGCACGAAAGGCTTCTATCACAGCATTTCTTCCCTCAATCACAAATTCCCTATATCCCATGTAGTTTTTAACCAATATCCTTTCCTATCATTCTATCTGTACAGAGTCCATTGCCTGCCGAACAATCTGCAATATCCTCGCAGTGTCTTCTTTTAGAAAAAGATATCCGCAGAGCGCTTCAAATCCTGTCGCTTTTCGATAATCTGCAAGACTGGCATTTTTTGCAGAAGAATGAATTTTTGTATTTTTTCCTCTCCGATAAATATCCTGTTCTTCCTCAGTAAGACTTTCGTACACTGCATCAATCAACTGCGCTTGGGTCTGCGCACAAACAATCTTTGTTGTATGTTTGTGCAGCGTGTTCGCTGCCCGCTGTCCCTTCTCCACAATCAATGTCCTTACAATAATCTCAAACACTGCATCACCAATATAGGCCAGTGTTAGGGGCGAGTATGTCCTGATATCAATCTCTCCGCCACCAAACGTTCTGTGTATCTGCGCAAGCAGCCCCCTATTCTCTAAGCCTTCTTCCATTTGACACCCTCGCGTGTATCCTCCAATACAATACCTTTCTCTAACAATTCACTGCGAATCGCATCTGCCTTTGCAAAGTCTTTTTCCTTTTTTGCCATCTTGCGTTCTTCAATCTTTGTGAGAACATAGCTCTCCAACGCTGTATCAATCGTATTGTCCGCCTCTCTTGTTGCATGTGCAGTTGTAAGATTCAAAGAAAGAACCTCATCAAAACTTTCTGCCAATGCATGTTTGGTTGCATCAGACATGTCATCTTTAAGCATATCATAAAGAATCGTAACTGCCATAGAAGAATTGAGGTCATCACAAAGTGCTGACTCAAATTTTTCTCTGTAATAATCAAATCTTTCCTTATCAACTGTACCATTTTGGTCCAGCGTTCCAATCTTTTTAATCAGTTTGTCATAAGCTGCACTCATATTGTCAAGTACTTCATAAGAAAATTCAAGCGGTTTGCGATAGTGGGACTGCAAACAAAACAGACGATACACAATCGGATCATACCCTTTTGACTCCAACAGTGATACTGTTAGAAAATCACCATTCGACTTACTCATTTTTCCAGTTTTTTTGTCATTTAAATGATGCACATGAAACCAGTAATTGCACCACTTATGCCCTAAATATGCCTCGCTTTGCGCTATCTCGTTTGTATGGTGCGGAAAAATATTGTCCACACCGCCACAATGAATGTCCATGTACGCACCAAGATGTTTCATACTAATGCAAGAGCACTCAATATGCCATCCAGGATATCCTATTCCCCACGGACTGTCCCACTTCAATTCTTGATCTTCAAATTTAGACTTTGTGAACCACAGTACAAAATCACTTCTATTTTTTTTGTTTGCATCCTCGTTCACATCTTCACGCACACCAACCAACAGCTCATTTTCGCTCTGTCCAGATAATACATAGTACTCGTCAAGCTTGGAAGTATCAAAATAAATATTTCCGCCGCTCTCATAAGCATAACCTTTCTCGAGTAAAACTTCAATCATATGGATAAATTCTGCAATACAATTTGTTGCTGGTTCCACCACATCTGGCTTCTTAATATTAAGTTTACCACAATCGCTAAAAAATGCATTGGTATAAAATTCTGCAATCTCCATAACTGTCTTGTGTTCTCTCTTTGCTCCTTTGAGCATTTTATCCTCACCAGTATCTGCATCACTAGAAAGATGTCCCACATCTGTAATATTCATAACACGTTTGACATGATAGCCAATATATCGCAACGTCTTCTCTAATAAATCTTCCATGATGTAGCTTCTCAGATTACCAATATGTGCGAAATGATACACTGTCGGTCCGCAAGTGTACATTGCAACTTTCCCTTCTTCGTTTGGGATAAACTGCTCCACCTTCCTTGTCAGTGTATTATACAAGGACAATTTGTTCTCCATCTTCTCTCAAAACCTCCATATATTATGTATCTTTATAATTCCGTCCTTTTTCTTCTTTCTCTAATTGCTTAATCTTCTGTTCAAGTTCCAGAATGCGATTGGTCATCTCACTGTTTGCGCGCTGCAAATTTCTGATATCCTCATTGACTGGATCAGGAAGATCGGTCTGATTTAAATCCTCACGCACAAGCTTTTGATTATTGCGTTTTACAATCCTGCCTGGTACTCCCACCACAGTACAATTCGGCGGAACTTCTTCAATAACAACACTCCCTGCCCCTATTTTAGAATTTTCACCGATTTTAAAAGAACCAATAATTTTGGCTCCCGCACTAATCATAACATTATCCCCAATTGTCGGGTGTCGCTTTCCGTGTTCTTTTCCCGTACCGCCAAGCGTGACTCCCTGATAAAGTGTAACATTGTTGCCCACCACTGCTGTCTCACCAATTATCACACCATTTCCATGGTCAATAAAAAAGTTTTCGCCAATCTCTGCTCCCGGGTGAATCTCTATCCCCGTCTTTCTAACCGCACGCTGCGATATCCATCGCGCCCAAAAATAATGTCCACTTTGATATAATCTATGTGCCACTCGATAGTGAAGCATTACTTTGAAGCTCGGATACAAAAAAACCTCCATATTGGAATGAATTGCAGGATCGCGCTCCCTTATAACCTTTATCTCGTTTTTCACACTTTTAATAAATCCCATTCTGTGCCTCCATTGAGACTGTATCGTTTAGTTTAAATTATGTCAATATTTTAATTTGGCTTACAATTCTTTTCATAACAGTTCAGCCTTTAGCTTTCTGATACAAACATCAAGCCATTCATAATCGTTTCTCAATATAAAAATTATATACCATGGTTTGTGTCTAAACCACTATACGATTTAACGGACTTTGCAGTAAATGCAAAGTCCTGAGCCAAACTATATATTTTTTTCCAAATTAACAGCGGTGTTGAGTGCAATCTCCATCATCTGCGTAAAAGAATTTTGCCGCTCCTGTGCAGTCGTCTCCTCACCTGTCACCAAACTGTCTGATACTGTCAGAATTGCGAGTGCATTCTTTTTGCATCTTGCCGCATTCATGTACAAAGCTGCCGCCTCCATCTCAACACAAAGCACGCCCATCTTTTGCCAACCTTCGTTGGCAGCAGAATTATCATTGTAAAATACATCTGACGAGAGAATATTTCCCACGTGATACTGCGCACCTATTTGTTCTGCTTGTGCAACTGCTTCTTTGAGAAGTGTATAACTTGCAATTGGCGCAAATGTACCGCCTAGCCCATACTGACTTGCATAGTTGGAGTTAGTACATGCCCCCATACCAAATACAATATCTCGCACCTTCACATTTTCCTGCATTGCTCCTGTCGAGCCAATACGCATAATATTTTGCACATCAAAAAAACGAAAAAGTTCATAAGAATAAATTCCTATTGTGGGCATTCCCATACCACTTGCCATAACGCTAACTTTTATGCCCTTAAAAGTTCCTGTGTACCCTTGAATCCCTCTGATATTATTGACTAGAACAGCATTTTCCAGAAAATTCTCCGCAATGAACTTTGATCGAAGTGGGTCACCAGGCATCAGTACTGTTCGCCCAAAAGCATCTTTTTCAGCATTGATATGCGGTGTTGTAACAAATGACATACGCATCCCTCCTATTTGTATTATGTTTTGTTACCACAGCCAAATAAAATTGGCTGTAAGTATCATGCCAGCCGCAAAGTGACATATTTTCTTATGCGACTGTGTACATTATTTTATACTGAGCAGTCAATCTTTATGACCATCAGTATAATACCTCTCATTCATCCAAACGGGACCCGACAGATATATACTATCAAATTTTGCATTTTGTTTCAACTGGATATACTCAAAAATAAATGCCGTAAACTCACCGATTGTGGTTGTAACCTCTGGTCGCGCAGAAGCTTCTGTGTCATTGTTTTGTTGTTCTACCCGCTCCATACGGCTTCCATTCTCATCAATATACCACAAAAATACACCATTGTTATTTTCCAGCACAGGGTCCGTAAGTTTAATTGCAACTGTTATCTTTCCATTTCCCGCGATATGTCGCATCATCTCCGATAGATTTACAATGCGTGCCATCACAGCAGGCCTTTTTTCTTCCTTTATACACAGAAAACGTTCTCTGTCCGCATCATCTGCAAAAACCGCTTCTCTGATACAAGCATCTCCAGTATATGCAAAATAACCTTTCATTTTTCCGTTTTCTATGATTTCAAACAAATTCCCTCCACCGAGTTCCAATTCTCTCTGAAAATGTTCAAAATACAAAGCACTTCTAATAATAAACAACCCATAATATTGACATAGATTGGCATTCACAAAATGTGCTAGCGAAAGAACACTATTGTGGTCTACCACATGTAAAACGACATCAGAACAAGGTAATGAGATAAACTTTCCCTCTACTGCCTGTTTTAAAGCTTCTTGTGATATCAGTTCCTTGTTTAGTTCATACTGTGGTCTGTCATAGATATACGCAAAACCAAAATGCTCCCAAAAGCTTTTGTTTCCAGACTCTACAAAACAAAACGGAATTTTTAATTGTTGTTGATATTCTAACGAACCCGCTATCAGCCTGCCCATATAACCCTTTTGACGATACTGTGTCTTAGTTGTTGCCACGCTGATACGATTTGTCTTAACGCGCTCAATATCTGACATATTGATCCGATGTTTCACTTTTTTTAACCGAGGATTTCTACGCATTGAAGCAACACAAGGCGTCAATTGCAATACTGATTGTATCTCATCCTCCTGCACTGCAAATACAATATTCTCCTCTCCTTCGCAAAGCCCCAAAAATGCATCCTCATGCAAAAGTCCCGCTATCTGAACAGATGTTTTGTCAAAAACAGCAATATTAAAAGATGCCTCTATTCCACGCCTATTCCTCTGCTCGTCTTGTCGTTCTCCTACTATCTGTTCCATTTCTAATTATTTCCTTTTACGCATCTTTCAAGGCTCTACATCCTGGACAGCCTTCACAAGAACGCACTCCTTCCGACTGCTCTTTTGTATTGTTGACAGCTTCCATCGTCGCCAGCTCTCTAGGACTTGTAAGCATACAGATTGCCTGCGAAGAAATTCCCAATCTCTCGCCAGTAAAACCAAGTCCTTCCTCTGTTGTCGCTTTCACATTGACCTGTTCTACACTAATTCCCAGTGCACGCGCAATATTTTCACACATCTGATCTATATAGGGACGCATCTTAGGCGCCTGCGCAATAATCGTCGCATCAATATTTTCTATGAAAAACATATTTTCATCTAGTAGTTGTCCTACTTTTTGTAATAATATTATACTTGAAATTCCTTTATAGGCAGGGTCTGTGTCTGGAAAATGCTTTCCAATATCCCCAAGTGCCGCTGCCCCTAGCAACGCATCTGCAATTGCATGTAACAACACATCTGCATCAGAATGACCCAAAAGCCCTTTTTCATATGGTATTGTCACGCCACCCATCACAAGAGGTCTGCCCTCCACAAGACGATGCACATCATATCCCATTCCAATTCTCATTCTAGTCTCCTAATTTTAATTATTTTGTTGGAATCACTAGCTTGTCAAATCCATCAAGGAGTTCTACTACAATATCAAAAAGTCTGTCACAGTCGCCATCTCTCACGCCCTCTATATTGAGTGGCATCTGTGGATCGTGAAGCGACATGCGCAACAGCAGCCACCCTTTCACTTCATCTGTATCAAACGTAATACGAATTCCCTCGTATGAATTTGGCGCAATATGATACCCTTTTGCTTTTGCCCTCTCCTCAAAAGTATGCAAAGCATTCTTCCCATATTCCTTAAAATCTTCCTCTTGTATTCTGAAGCGATATTCTCTTTCTTCAAAACCTTTCTCCAAATTCTCAATAAAGGAGGCAAGCGTCTTGTTTTCTTTTGCTGCCTTTGCGAGCGCTATCAGAAGTTTCACAGCCATATACGCACCATCGTCAAGAAAATAATTTTCGCTGAGTGCACCATGCCCAGAAGTCTCTATGGCAAGCGGAGATGTAACACCTTCCTGATTTAATCGAATCGACTCATTAATCACATTCTTATATCCTCTCATATATCTGTGATGTTTCATTCCAATACCTTCTATAAAACGCGTCAACCTGTCACTGGTAACGGAATCTGTCACAATTGTTCCACCAGGATAATCCTCCGCAATAATTGCCGTCATCATTGCAATAATCGCATCTCGATTTACTTCATCACCATTTGGAAGCACTGCTGACATTCTATCAACATCTGTATCAAAGATAATCCCTAGATCTGCCTTATTGGTAAGTACTGCCTGCCGAATTGCCTCCATCGCCTGCTTGTTCTCTGGATTTGGAATATGATTTGGAAAATGCCCATCTGGCTCTAGAAACTGACTTCCTGAAGCATCTGCACCAAGTGGATTTAACACTTTATCTACAAAAAATCCACCAGCGCCATTTCCTGTATCCACCACAATATGCAATCCGGCAAGTGGCTTATCATAATCTACAGCTTGAATGCTCTTTTTTATCTTCTCCCGCAAAAATTCACAATATACAGAAATAGAATCAACTTTTTCCACACCAGACAGACCTGCATCTGCCACAGTAAGTTCTGAAGCAGTCTCAAGAATTTTTGTAATATCATCATGTTCCAGACCACCATCTCTGTCAAAAAACTTATAACCGTTTCTGTTAAACGGAAGATGACTTGCTGTAATCATAATTGCTCCATCAAATGCAAACTGGTCAAATACTGTTGTCATAAACATGGACGGAGTCGACACTAAACCGCAATCATATACCTTTGCACCAGTTGCCAAAATTCCTTTTGCGGCTGCGGCAAACAGACTATCCGCCGTAATTCTGGAATCATGACCGATTCCAATCCGAAGTTCATTGGTCTTCTTTCCCTTCTTATCTGCAAGCCATCTGATAAATCCACCTCCAATCAGATTTCCTGCTTCCTCTGTCAGATTCACATCTTCCCCTGCTATTCCAGCACATGCAATTCCCCGCACATCACTTCCATTTTGAAGTTTCCTAATATCAGTCATCTTATATCCTCCATGCTGCCTTTTGGCAGCTCAAATAGTAATCGTGTGAAATTTAATCGTTCTTAAGTAGTATCTTTTGCTGCCTTAGAACGATTTTTTACACAAACTCTCATCTGCCTGCTTTTGTGGGCATACAAATCAGGGTTGGTGAAATTTTAATTTCACACTATCTCCCATGATTCCGCTTTGCGGAATCATAAATCCAGATGAGAAATGCCGTATTTCAGGCATTTCTCGGCGTGAAATTTAGTACTTCTCCGCAAAGCAGCCTTTGCTGCGAGCGGTTAGAAGTACTTTTCACGCTAACTCCGCGCATCTTTTTATAGGTTCTGTAAAACATATTGTATGTCTTAGCTGTTACCAATATATCACAAATATTGCAAAAAAGAAATATTGAATAAAAAATATCCAAATAACCATACAATTGTTCCTTTTCATATCCGTAAAAATGGTGTCGAAATCAGCATATATATCAGTTTGTTGCAATTCATACCAAATCTTCTTAAAGGAATACATACTCTAGTGTAAACGTGAACTATAACTAACAGTTCAACCTTTATCTCCCTGTTACAAGCATCAAGCCATAATCCCTTTGCAATGTCAAAGCCAAGTATTATGACTTGATGCATTTCAACTATTACTCTATTTGACAGACCTTGCAGTAAATATAAGGTTCTGAGCTGAATTTTTTTATGAATGATTCTAGCTATTTTGACAATACTATAACATTATGAAAAAGAAATTAATTCTGCGTCCATTTGACTACTATGCGCTATTATTTTTTACAACGGCATTCGTTGGGTGGCTTTGGGAAGTACTACTCTATCTAATCACAAACCACACCTTTGTCAACAGAGGAGTTTATCGTGGCCCCTATCTGCCAATCTATGGTATTGGTTGTATTGTTCTAATTCTACTTCTTCACAGGATGCGAAAAAAACCTATATTTGTTTTTGTACTTTCCAGTTTTCTTTGTTCCACTCTGGAATACTTCTCAGGAGTCTGGCTTGAAAAAAAATGGGGTATCCGATGGTGGAACTATAGCGAACATATATTCAATATTCAAGGACATATCTGTCTTATAAGTGCAATCGGATTTGGTTTTGGCGGTGTACTTCTCATCTGTCTCGTGCAACCTATTTTCAACAAATTTTATCACCATATGACTATCAAAATGCGCATAACTTTATGTTTAACATTTCTGTTAGTCTTTATTGCTGATGCTACATACTCTGTTGCAACGCCTAATACTGGTATGTATATCAGCACCTTTTATCCTTGTATTTCTGTCACACATGCTTTACAATCATTATCAGGAATTATACTAACTTTTATTCTCTTGCTTTGAGAAACATGGTGCTGAGGTCAAAAGGTCAATTCTTAATATAACTGTTGTGAAATTGCATAACAAATGAGTTGAAAACATATTCCAAGCTTATTTTTGTTGAAATTGTATAACTCCTTTTTTCAAAAATACCCTTTTAACCTCGACATCTAAACATTCAAATAAGTAAAAAGAAACATTTAATTTCACACGAACATTTTAACAGAAAGGATAGAATATACATGGAACACACAGAACTTCAAAACATGGAAATCGAAAAAAAATTCACCTTAAAAAATTTGCCAGCCAACATAGAAAGCTATCCCTGTAAACTTATCGAACAGGCTTATTTAAATACATCTCCTGTCGTGCGCATTCGCAAATCCGATGATTCATACTATCTAACTTACAAAGGAAGCGGACTCATGGCACGCACAGAGTACAATCTCCCGCTTGATGAAGCTTCTTATCAACATCTACTTACAAAAGCGGACGGAAATATTATCTCTAAAAAGCGATATGTCATTCCTCTTAATAATCCGCAATTTGCCAGCAGTTACCAACCACTAACTTCCCCCACACTTTTAATTGAACTCGATGTGTTTGCACCACCTTTTGCTCCGCTTATTATGGCAGAGGTAGAATTTCCAAATATAGAAATGGCAAACGCCTTTATTCCACCTACATGGTTTGATCAAGACGTTACCAATAATCCAGACTATCATAACTCTGTTATGAGTCGCAAAGAATTTGCATAATCATTTTGTTTTTGGTCCGAGCATACCAAGTTTAAAATGTTTCCTGCAAAGCGCCATATAGCGGTCATTGGCGCCAAGCAGGACTTGCTCTCCATCTCGCACAATACCATCATCATTAAAACGGGCATTGCAAGTTGCTTTTTTGCCGCACCAACACACTGTCTTTATCTCTTGGATTGTATCAGCTATTGTAATCAACCGCTCACTTCCTGGAAAAAGATTGTTCTGAAAATCTGCCCGAAGCCCATAACATACTACAGGTACATCCAAAAAATCTACAATATCCGACAAGAAATCAATCTGCTCCTTTATGGCAAACTGCACCTCATCTACAATGATACAATGATAGGATTTTATTGTCTCCTTCGTCATCTGCATAAGTTCATCAAGTAGTATACACTCCATCTCCAAACCAATTCTAGAACGGATCACACGCGCTCCATCACGGGTATCTGTCTTAGTCTTGCATAGCAACGCTTGCTGTCCTACTTCTTGATAATTAAAATGAGTCATTAATGCATTGGCAGTTTTGGAACTATTCATTGCACCATAATAAAAATATAACTTTGCCATTTTGACACTTCTCCTATATTAACTTGTAATCGAGCTAAAAAATTCTTCCGCTTTGATGACAACTTTTCATCATGTATTTCTTATAGTATCTATTCGTCAATTGCTTTTATTCCATCTTCAGACAACTTTCTAAGATTTTCAATCATATTATTTAGAATTTCAGGAGAATGTCCTTCCCATTTTATCACTTCTGCAACAATTTTTAATGGTTGTTTTGATCGGTAAGATTTTGTAGGATTTCCAGGAAATTTCTTGTCTGTAAGATTGGGATCATTTTCATAATCTCCAGTTGGCTCGACAACATATATTCTTTCTTTGCCATCACCTTCTGCTAATTCTGCTCCCCAGATTGCTGCTTCCAAAGTTCCTGCAAAATAAACATACTTGGATTCTCTATCATCATTATAATTCTTTTTCTTTCCGGTAATTATGAAGTCTCCTACTTTTAAATCCGCTTTTGTCCCGTGAAAAAAAGAACCTTGACTAAATATAATTGTTTCACTCATTTAATTCTCTCCTAATATCATTCTAGCAATTTATTTCCTTTGCGCGACTCTATGTAATCCAATAGAGAAAAACACTTCTCTCGATTGTTTTATACGTATGAACACGGAAAGAAAATACAAAGTTAAAGTTGCTGTATCCAGCACACGAGTAGAAAGCTAAATTTTCTCTACTCGATTTTTACAAACTGTAAGTTATTGGTTTTATGATGCTATAAACATTCCATATTCCTTTAGTATATTTAAAACTCCATTCGTTAGATTTCGCATTAGAATTTCTTTTATTATGTGTTTTGGCACATTACTCAACGCTGTCATGCTAGAAAGCGAATAAATATAATCCACCATATCATCTACATTAGTAACTGCCAATGAATCAATATATTCTAATTTTTCAATATTTGAAAATGACTTGCTTAAAATATTATATCCATTTTGAAGTGTAAAGTTTTTATTTAGATTATCTTCAATATCATATGTGTCAAGAATTTTTGAAAGATACGCTGTAATTCCATGTTCTCCATATGTTGCACAGTAAAAGCAACTCCCTTTCTTTAATACCCGTCGAACTTCAGCCAAACCTTTATATATATCAGGCACATGGTACAACATCATATTAGCTATAACAATGTCAAATGTCTCATCTTCATAAGGGATATTTTGTATATCCAAAACCTTATATTCAATATTATCGTAGTTCCCTACATTTTCTTTTGTCGTCGTTATCATTCCTTCAGAAAAATCAGAAAGTATCAATTTTGAGCAATGACTAATTAAAGATTCCCTGTTTTTCCACATATCTCCTGTTCCACAACCCAATTCTAAAACTTTCATTCCTTTGTCTATTTTATAATTTGAAACAATCCAGTTTCCGAATCCCATCTTATTTGTTGAATATTTATCGTGAATGGATATTCTTGTATATAGATTGTTTGCAGTAGCATATTGTTGCTTTACATTTAGCAGGTTATTTATTTTACTCATCATTATTTTCTCCTATTAAATTCCGATTTTTGCCGATTTGATTATATCATACTTTTATACAGAATCCTATAAGTTTTACACCACTTTACAAGTCTTATAGAAAAAAATGCCGTATGAGACACTTGGGTGTATAATAAGTTTGCACACTAATATACGAAAGAAGTGATCCCATACGACAAACTTATTATACAACCACAAATACATAATTGGTAGGCTTCATAAATACTTTTCTGCATATTTTTCCACATTCCCAGCCCCGACTGCTGAAACCCTCTTTCTGCTTGTGCTGTCCATCCGTTCCTTATACAGACACTTTTTATCTGGCATAACACTCAAATCCCTGAATGCTTTCTATTATGCCTGCTCCTATGCCAAAGCCAATTTTTCCGTTTTTATGAATGTTACATCCAGGCTTGCACTGCGGCTTGTCCCTGACAGCCTTCAGTCACAGCCGGTATTCCTGTGTATAGATGACACTATGGTCTCTACATTCGGCACGAAGTTCGAGGATGTATCAAAACTTTTTGACCATGCAGCACATAATGGCTCCAACTATCTGAATGGACACTGTTTTGTAAGCATAATGCTCTGTGTCCCTGTCTGGAACCAGCAGAAAGTTTCTTATCTTTCCGTCCCGCTTGGATATCGTATGTGGCAGAAAAAAGAGTCAAAGCTTGCGCTTGCAGCATCCATGGTGCGACAGGTAATGCCGGAATTGTGTCAGAAGAATGTCATCATCCTGTGCGACAGCTGGTATGTAAAGCAGAATCTTGTTTCCATAGTGGATGAATATCCGAACCTTGACCTGATTGGCAATGCAAGGTCAGATTCTGTCATATACGACCTTGCTCCTGCACCAACGGGAAAAAAGGGCAGGCCTGCAAAGCATGGGCGCTGCCTGTCTATCGCTACGGATTTCACCCTTTCTGCCGAGAAGGTTGGTGAGTATTATACAGGCTGCCGCCGTGTGCTGACAAATATCTTCGGGACAAAAGAAGTCTTAGCCTATGTGACATCTCCCAGCAGGGAAGGCGGAACCAGACGTTTGTTTTTCAGCATGGTTTTTCCAAGCCAGCTACAGTTTTTTTGCGCCTATCAGGAAAAAGCTCCCCTGAACCAGACCGGAAACAGCCAGATGCAGTATATTCCCCTGTTTCTTTGCTCGTTCCGATGGAACATTGAAATAAGCTACTATGAACAAAAATCCTTCTGGTCTCTGTGTGGGTATATGCTGCGCAGTCGGAAAGGGATTGAAATGTTAGTCAACCTTATCAACATCAGTTACTACGCCATGAAAATATTTCCATATACAGAGGAAACATTCTTCCAATACAGGGATGGAAGCGTACAGGAATTCCGCTTTGCCATCAGCGAACGGATACGCCAGCAGGTATTTTATGCTAATTTGGTGCAAAACATCGAAACCCATATAAAATCAAATATCATTGCCAAAGTATTGAAACAGCTATGCCTGAAACATACGGGCTAATCAAAAACTTGTAAAGTGGTGTAATAAAAAGCATCTGGATATTTATTGGTAGTGTAAAAAAGTTTGTGTCTATGGAAAAAAATACCTCTTTTTGGGCA
>CAJUAE010000045.1 GCA_910583965.1 uncultured Lachnospiraceae bacterium | reverse complement strand
TCATTTTTTCTCCTTGAGCGCTCATATGCAGTTGTTTAGGACAATAAATAGTAATTTAGGGACTGACAAGATAGTTAGTTCTGTCACAAATTCGGCGTCGAGAGTAACAAGTTTTCCTGCAGTTATTGGAGCATATTATTTGCTGTCCATTCAGTCTACTTCAAACGGATTAAATGATAATTCCTTTGCAGGGTGCGAAATTGTATATGACTATTATGCAGAAATGGCAAACACTACACCTAAAATTAGAAGTAGAACATTACTTGTAAAAGCAACCGCGGGAACAATAACTATATCTTGTCCATCTGGTCATAAGGGATACTACTATGCAAAAATTACAGTATGATTTATCTTTACAAGAAATCTACTTTCAAAGTAACTGATTTGGTAGAGTTGCTTACAGTTGTGGTATTACTTGCATTTACATATGGTGTAACTACATAGTAGCCTGTGAAATTTCCGGTTAAAGTATCTCCGATATCTACTTTATGAGAATTGCCAATATCTCCTGAATAATTCTCTACATTATACGGAATTAATTGCAATCTGGCTGTTACACCAGCAACTTTGCTGGCAGTTATTTTTGTTATACCATCTAAGTAAAAAATGCTTCCGCCGTGGAAATTAACCGCTGTTCCCCATAGTGTAGCGACTGCACGTACTAATACAGATGCACCAGGAGTAACCCGAAAGCAATTATTTACTGTGTGTGCTAAATTACTATTTTTCGTCCTAAGCTTACTCGCTGTGTTATAATATCCTGCCACTGGCACTGTCAGATATGTATAAGTATCATCTTGTGTAGCTGTAGCATCTTGTGTTGTACTTCCTTTGTTTGCCATAGTTCCACTAACTTCTACACTACTACTATTCGTAAAGGTCTTTCCAGCTAACACATCTCCTGTTCCTGCTGTTCCTTTTTTGGTGGCACTTACTCCTGCATTATAGGCCCCAGTGCCAGACACATAGCCACTGCCATTGTGATAACCTGCTGGAATTGCCACGTTGCCACTTCCTGTTGTCGCTCCTGTCCACGCTCCTTTATTGGGCATTGTTCCACTTGCGCCTACACTACTACCATTCGTAAAAGTTTTTCCAGACAGCACATCTCCTGCACCTGCGGTTCCCTTTTTGGTGGCACTTACTCCTGCATTATACCCACCTTTATAATTAGCACTGTCTGCGTTTACTCGCCCATCAGCAGCACTTACTCCTGCATTGTAGCCGCCTTTATAGTTAGCACTGTTTGTATTTACTCGGGCGTCAGCAGCGCTTATTCCAGCATTGTAAGCCCCTGCACCAGATACATAGCCGCTTCCATTATGATAGCCTGCTGGAATTGCCACGTTGCCACTTCCTGTTGTCGCTCCTGTCCACGCCCCTTTATTTGGCATTGTGCCCGTCTTACTGATTCCAGCAGAACCGCTGCTAAAAGTTTTGTTTGCCAGCACATCTCCTGTCCCTGCGTTTCCAGACACAGCCGGAACCGACACCTGCGACAGTCCATCATATCCCGTATCTGGTTTTATTGTTTGTGCCGTTGTACTTAGGGCTGCATTCTTCGCCTGCAACATTGGGCTTGTCTTTATATTTCCTATATTTGTTGCCATTGTTGCAAACGTTGCATCCGATGCGGTGCTGACACCCTTGCCAGTAATGGCGGATGCTATCGCTGCTTTTCCGTTACTGGCAGATGTAAAACAATCATCGATTTGTTTTTGTAGGGTGCCTTTATTTTTTACGTCCACATCTCCTACAATGGACTTTATAAGGGTAAACACTGTCACCCAGATTTCATTTAACATGCTGTTACCTCCTTATAGCTTCGTGAAAACTGTGTTGAATGCTGTACTGGCTGTATTTTCAAGGCTATTGAATGCTTCTGTTACCGCCTTTTGTGTCATTGCACCATCTGTATTTACTCCGGTCCCTGTATACAGTTTTGCAAACCCTTCTTTTTCCACAGTGCCTATTCCAGCATTCCCTGCTGGAATAAACTTTTCTTTTATCTTATCCCATAGGGCATTCAGGCTTTTAGAATCAAAAAACTTTATTTTTTCTTCCAATTGCGGTTCACCTCCTCATCGCAATGCCATCACGGCATCTGCATTTCAAATGCAGATTGCCGCAATCTCTTCAGGCGTTATAGCCATCAAGGCTTCCTTTTTCACAAAACTGCTAAAATCATACACACCTGCCATTGCATCCCATCCAGTATCCGTCCAGCATACATTTGTACCAGCAGGATACTTGTGTCCTGTACCTTCAACAAATCGGTTGTCTGTCGTAAAATCCTGTGTAATGTTATAGACATCACCTGCTGCCATTCCCTCAACAGGTAGATTTTCAAAAGCAATGCTTCCCTGTATCTTGTATACTCTTGCAATGGCTGTTTTAATGGCATTGTCTGTCTGCTCTCTAGTATATGCATCTGCAATCCCATAACCTGCAAGACTGGTCGCGCTGTCTGCCTTTCCACTCAGCACAGCAAGCAACGCATCTGCAAGATCATCCACTGCCACCTTGTCCTTTGCTGCAAGTGCACCTTCTGGAATTGTAAGAGATACTGCACCTTCATTATCCGCCTGAACCTTCTCCCCATTCACTTTAATGTCTTTGACATTAATTGCATTTAACTTGGCTTTCAAGTCGTCTGTAAAATCATTTGCAGACAATCCCATTCCCACTGCCTTCTTTACAAATGCGGCTGTTATCTCATTCCATAATTGTGTTAATCCTGCTGCATCCAAAAATTTCATTAATTCCTCGTTCATATTCGTTCCTCCTTAATCATTCTTTGTTTACTATGTTCGATATTTGTGATGATGTGATTGCAAATGGATTTACAGATGTCTCTTCTGTCCATTGTGTGACTATTGCTTTTTGTATTTCCTCTGGGGTCAGTGCAAATGGATTCGTAGATGCCTCTCCTATCCATTGTGTATCTATTGCCTGCCGTATTTCAGCAGACGATAATGGGGTAAATAATTCTACAAGCTTCCTATTAAATACATAATTAAATGCTGGTTCAATGTCAGCTTTGTTCTGAGTATATGCAACTGTCCCACTCGAATAATCTTGCGCACTGCCAAGTGCAAAATTAAACTTTATGTAAAATCCTTCTGCAATCCTAAATGCATTATCATATTCAGCCATTTTGACTGTGCAGTAATCATTAAAACTTCCGTTCAGAGAAGTAAATATATTATAAAATGGTATAGCCACATTGAATCCTTCTACTTCAATCTGTCCTTGGAAACTGAAAACTTTCTCGAAAGCCTTTTTGATAACATCTAAATCTATTTCATATTTCCTTCCACCACTACTATAATAACAATCTATATTATGAGGGTCATCACCAATATAAGTGTATACCTCTTTGTTGGCTATCAGTACTTGCCCAACTTCTATAATATTCACATTTGTTGTACTAATGAAATCATCTATCTTACTACCTGTGATCATCGGAGCTACTGCGCAAATAGCACTTGACAATACAATATTACTAAGTTCTGCCTGCGTAAGTTTTATAACTGATCGTATCCTTTTCTCGATAACAGTAAATGATGCTGTGTCAATGTATTCCGCCTGTTCTCTGGAATTTCCATAAATAGCCAAAACCTCTTCTATTCCATCCGAAATAAAAATAGCTTTTTCCCTGAAATAAAATCCCTCAGAAATATCTGCATTCGTGAATACTGCAATCACAAGTACAGAATCATTTCCGTTTAACAATACTCCACCAATATCAATTGTATGTTCAGGAGCTATCACCTGTTTTATATTTTTTTCAGAAAGACCATTAGCAATCTCACCAGACCCCATCACCAGCCTCGTAAATCTAATCTCATTTCCCGCGGCTGCTTTTGCAAGCATCCTTTCTCCTTCCACAGTCAAATAGTCCTGAAAAGCCACCTTTTTCACCTCCTTACATATGTAGTCATTAACTCACTGTTTGTGGTTGCCAAATACGTTTTTATTTCTATTAAGCCATCCATTATCAGCTCAATCGAATCCATCTGTGCACTTTTTCTTTTTACTTTATCTAATATGCACATAAATTGTTCATACTTTTCCTTTAAAATACTCTGATTTAAAGTTTGAATTTTGAAATGTCCTGGTTCTCCACCATAGGTATACCAGTCTACAATCTCACCTTCTCCAAAATATTTATTAATCACCTGCTTTGCAGCCCAATTTGTACCTAATTTTGCATGTACAAGGTCGGATTCTTTTATGATGCTTCTCCGTATATCAATTGCAGATGTTTTGTCATACCAACTAATATGTAATTCTTCAGCCAGCTCGTCTAATTCATCGGAAGATAAAACATCTATTTTATCCCATGTTGTGAACAAAATGATTTTGGAATAAACTTCCTCTATTATTGTATCCACCGCTCCGGCCAATCCAATATCAGCAGCATCTGTCTGCATAAAAAATGGTAACATCTTAACAAAATCCATCATTGACAAATCCATATTATCAATCCTTCTCTACTACATGTGATACTGTTAGTGTGCGAAATGAAGCTATCTGTGTATTGTTTAGCTCTTTATATACTGGTGAGATAACTTCAATTCTTGTACATCCAATCCCACTTTTTGGTGAAAGGCAAAAAGAACGAAGTTTATCTGGATTTATAGATCTTCCCATTTTTGTCCCCTGCCACTCTTTATATCTTTCAATCGCTCCGTCTTTTCCTTCAATTGCCTCAATACAATTATCCTCTTCATCTACAGTAGTATAATATTTTATATCAATATCATACTGTATCGCAGTCGGTGGTTGCACAATCACTAAATCTGTCATTGGGCGCACATCATCTGCATTGCAGGCATTATAAACTTTCTGGATAATGTCATCTCCTGGTATCTTTCCACCATATAAAATTGGAACTATCAAAACGACGCCTGCCATATCTCGCTTAACAGACACATTAAGCTGCCCGTTCTGTTTTAACACCCCATCTGAGGATATTCTTATTTTTAATATTTCATCTTCATATACTACATTAAAGTCAGTTCCCCACTCTGCACCTTCAACAATCACTGATGCAGGATCGTAACCTTTTCCACCAAGGCAAGCATAACCTTCGCTAACATTTACTATCTTATTTATTCTCTGAACACTCGATATTATTGCTACATCAGCAATAGAAGCGTCAGCAGATTTTGCATGATACTCATAAGCGTCTTTTGGACCTGCCACAGACAAAGCTGTAGGGGCAAGTCTAATTCTTTCACGATAGTGTTCATCACCAATTCCACCATCTTCTTCTGGATATGGTTCTCCATCATTACCATTATGTGTGGCTATAATATTTTTTACCGAATCGATAAAGGGTATTAAGTCAACAAGCCTATTGATATCTCCTATCAGATACCCATTATATGCCTCGCCCGCAACCGTACATTCTGCTGGAATGTCCACGAATATTGCGCCAGCCTGCAATATTGCTAACTCTGTCGTCCGAAAGTACACTTCATTGTCAGGAGTTGCTCTCGTTCCTTCAGGAATAATAATATTTGTAGTAATCGCAGAATCAAGCGAAAAACGAAGTACCGTTTTCGCCGTTGCCGACGGAATGCGGTGACACGCATATCTTTCTCCCAATGCATCCAATACTTTGCCACGTGCATATTTTAACATCTTTTGTTTACATGCATCATTGGTCTTGCTATAAATCGCCAGTACAACAGCCACCAATGCATCTCCAAATATACGCCTTTCATCTCCTGGGTATAAAGGTTCACCTACCGATTTCTCCAGCGAAGTTATGACTGTATTATAAATTCTCTCTGAATTTGTTTCTATAAATGTTAACTCAGGCATGCTTCTTTACCCTTTCACAATTGCATTTATATTAATGCGAAAGTTTCCTTGTAGCGCAAGCAAATCTTCCAAATCTACTTCATTCGCATCGACTCTTGGCTCATAAGTTTTTATAAGCCACCTCACATCAGTTATTAGCAATGGTCTTGCAATCGGTTCTGGCTTATCAATCAGAGTTGAATCAATGCCTTTAATCCTATCATATATGCATTCCCCTCTGACAATACGCACTAAATTTGCCACACACTGCATAGGCATTCCATTTCCGTTTGCTCGCATAGTTCATGTCTCCTTTATGATTCACGCTTAATATATCCTCTTGGTCTTTTTCTTACAGTTTTATCAGCTTTACTTGCTTTGATAGAAACAGCACTAACAATATCTGTACTGTTTTTGGATTTTGTACCTTTCTTGCTTTTAGTTTCCCGCACAATTTGTTTAAATTCTTTAAATTTAAACGAAAGTGTTGCTGCTGTAAACATACCATCTGGACGCATTGAAATATTTCCCACAGACACACTTTGCAGTTGAACATTATCAGGTCCAAATAATTCGCTTCCTATAATTAATGGAGCAGACAAACCTATCATTGCTTTCCATTGCCCAATAACCTCTCTGATGTTGTTTGTTCCAGTCTCGATGCGATAAGTTGTCGATAAGGATATTTCCTCTTCTGACAATGCCACCTGTTCTGTTGGCGCATTTCCTTCCTTGTCTGCATTTGTGTCTGTCTTCATTGAATATGATGTTGACAATGATTCTGGGTACGTAATAACGCTTGGGCTACATTCCCACACCATACCATTCCAATAAGCCATTGCCATCACAAACACCTCCGCATCATAAGATACTGCCTCCAAGTTCTAAATCTTTTCTGACAGTCAAATTACCTTTTATTGTAATGTTATTCTCAATTGTTCCATCCCAATTTCCATCTATCCTAGATACAATTATTCCAGTAGTGTCATCAAACACTACAAATGCAATTTCTGTACCCTTTTCGAGCTTTCCCATCTCTCCCCTGAGATACCACGGAATCGTAATTGGTAGTGTTGATGTTCCTTCTGCTGACACAGATTGTACCTTTGCTTTTGTAGGATTGCCATTCTTGTCAATTTCGCCTTCCAATGTAAGAATAATGCCTTTCTGTACCACACTCATTAATATCCCTCCAGTATTTTTCGGAAAAAAAGTTTGGTTCGTGCCTTTACCATATCGTGTCGCACATGTGTCAAAAATACTGGTACATTCCAACTATTTACTCCTGGCGTGTCCAAATTAATAACACTCCCCGCTGCATATCCACCCAAAAAATAATCATAATCAATTATTCCTGAGGACATCTTTTTATTCTCACAACGCAGTAAATTTCGTGCATACCTATCCGCCTCTGCCTGACCTGACATATTCACATTAATTACTTTGGTCAATACTTTTTCTGGCACACCAGACACACTATATTTCCCTGTGAATTTCCCATTTTTTACAATACATGTGCTATAAACATCATTTGATTCGTCTTTATACTCAAAATGCATGTCATTTTTAATTTCTAACGTTATATCTGCTTCTGTCGATTCAATAGACAATTCACTATATACAATCATTTTTTTGTTATATACCAGAAAAGAACATCCTTCCAGTACACAACGCTCTGACAAAAATATGAAATCTTCTTTATCCTGTTGATTTACATACTCATATACCTGGTCTTCAACACCATAAAAATCACATACAAGCGTGTGTCTAGCCGAAATCTCCTCGCAAAGTTGCTTAAAGCGGATATTTTGCCATGATTTATTACACTTATTATTATGATTCTGAGGTACAGAACTTGCTCGTAAACATATTTTGCCATTTTCAGGTCTTACACTTGTTATATACATTTCCCCAGTATCACAAGCTCCTAATGTAACAGCTATCTTGTCTCCTTTAAGCGGTTTCCAGCTATCCCATAAATCATTTCCATCATTAAACACAACACGTAAAGTATCCGATTGTTGTTCTCCATAGGAATCATATATACATGTATTCAGAGATATTTTACTGTAAATATCTATTCCCTCATAAAATAACTGCATTATTATCGCCTCCACGGTGGCAATGTTGCAGGTCGTTCCATATTTTCCAGAACAGGAATCCACAATTTTATACCTGCCTCAAAAATCAATGTTTCCATATACTGTGGATTTGCCTGTATTATATGTGAAGCCAATATTTCATCTTCATAAAAATCAATTGCCAGTGCATCATAGGCATCTCCCTCTTGTGTTACGTATTCCTGATATCCTTTAACCAAAACTTGCCCTATATTGATCGCCGCCTCTCCTTTCAAGCATGTCTTCTAGCATATCCATCAGATTTTCTTCCTCTTCCCTAAGTTTTGCCATCAAATCAAACTCAAGCGATTCTATACTATTAATTGTAATTTGTGGAGAAAATGTTATGTCAAACGTAATATTTTCACTTCTGGAAACATCCGAATCAAGTAAATTTAATAACGAATCATCAACTCCAAGCATCTGACCTGCTTTTGCCCAATAACTCAAATTTTCAGTTCGATATGCTCTGTCAAAAGATATAATTGCTTCTGTTCCCGCCTCGCCAGCAATTGATAAACCCTGTGTAAATCCCCCACTGGCATAAAATGGTATATCTAATGTCAATAGCTTATCATCAAATATAGATGCTACAGCCATTGCTACTTCCAGCATTCGCATATCAACTCCAAGCATCTGGCCAGCTTCTGACCAATAACCGATATTTTCATCTCTGTATGCACTAGCAAAGGATATGACTGCTTCTGTTCCTGCTTCACCGGCAATTGATACTCCCTCTGTAAATCCGCCGGCTGCCAACTGTGGGAGCTGAATTGTCGGAATATTAAGTGATTTTCCACCTATTCCAGGAACCCAATCAGGAATTGCAATTCCATTAATACCTGTTATTACTGCATTAATAATGTCAACCACAGGGCTGATAAACATTAACGCTATTTTTCCTATCCCCATGATAATATTAGCAAATATTGATACAGCATCATTCCATAACATTTCCCAGTTTCCAGTGAAAACATCTGCAATAAAATCGCATAACCCAATAAAAACATCTATAATGCTTCCTACTATAATAATTACTACATTTAGTACTTCTGCAATTCTCTTTGATATTAATGGTGCCACCGTTTCAAATACACTCGCAAGAAATCCTATCAATCCCGCCAAAGCGGGAAGCAATGAAGATACCAAATTTCCTATCATATCAAATGCTGGGCTTAATGAATCTACAACTGTACCTATAATCGGAGCTAATGCTGACAGGAGCTGAGCCATTACAGGTAAAAGAGATTCAACAAATTGTGTCACCACTGGAGCAATTGTGTCAAATAGACCACCAACTTTGTCTAAAATATTTTGAAATATTGGCATGTATTTCTCTGCCAGATCTCCAAACACAGGCTGCATTCTTTCCCATATCCCGCACATAGCATCGAGTTTTCCCTCAAAGCTTGGCATAAGTCCTAAGATAAAGTCACCTACTACATTAATAACTGGTGACAATGCAGAGTAAAGATTCTCAATAATAGGTTGTATATGCTCTAATCCCGTCTGCACTACGGGCAGAAGGTTTTGTGCAATATCCTTTACAACTGGTAAGATTGTCCTCCCAATACTTGTCATAAAGTTTTTTCCAAGATTCTTGATGCATTTTATTGTATATTCAAGCGTATCTGTCTGTTTTGCAAATGCTGCCTCTGTCGCTCCTGTCGCCTCATACATTGCTGCTGTCTTCTCCACGAAATTACCAGCTTGTGAACCTGACAATGCAAGTATAGCTGTTTGTGCCTCCACCGATGAGAACATTTTGGCAAGTGCTTGTGTATCTCCATTGACAGTACTACCTAATGCATCTAAAGTTCCTTGCAGTCCTAATGACTCTAATGCCATGTTCACATTTGCATATCCCAATGAGTTCAATGCCTTGGTCATTCCATCCGTCGGACTCATCAAACCTGACATGACAGCCTTCATTTGAGTTGCTACTTCCGCAGTACTTCCTGTTACCCCTGTAAGTGTTGCAAACGCACCATATAGTTCCTCCTGTTCCACGCCCAATGCTGAAGCTAGTGGAACTACTTTCCCCATGGAACTTGCAAGTTCTGGGAAAGATGTCTGTCCCAGCTTGACTGTCATAAAAGATAAATCAGAAGCTTTCTGGAACGCATCTGCTGAAGTATCTCCATAACCTTTTGTTACTGCTGTCAGAAGATTGATTGCATCCGTAGTAGTTGCTCCTCCGGCTGCGGCTGCTTTTGCTGCAAGTTCCATCTGGTCAATCGCATCCTCACTGTCACCAACAGCAGATATAATCTGATACAAACCATCTGTCAACTCATCTGTTGCTACGCCGGTATTATTTGACACTGCAAGAACATCATCTCCAAGTTCACTGACTCTTTCCGATACCTGTTCTGATGTACCATCCAAAAGCGTCGCAACATTTGCCATCTGTGTCTCAAAACCTACCGCACTTGTTACCGCATCTGTCCCAAATTTCACAACAGCCGCTGTCGCTGCTACTGTTACTGTCGAAATTGCTGCTATACCAACTTTTAATCCGCTAAACTGTTTCTGCGCGTCACCAATCGCCTGGGCAAGTGATGGATCCAACTGACCTGCAATGCTGACAATTGCTTCAAGCGTTCTGTTTCTTCCCATACACTATCTTCGCCCTCTTTTTTTACTCTGCTTTTTTGCAGTTTCCATACTTTTTTTGCGTCTTTCATTTTCCTCTTTGATATCCTCCACCGCTTCAGAGAACTCTTTTAGGAATCCAACCAGACTCATTTTCTCTATTTCTTTTATTCCAGTGTGGTAGAAACGGGAGTAACTTCGGATTGCCCTTCTGAGCTGTTTTGAGCTGAGGGTTCCTCCAATCTCCCCATGATAAAATTTCTTCCAAGTCTCGTAATCTCTACCAGGTCAAAACCCTTGATGCGTTCCAAATCTGAGATGTCAATAAGCTCTTTGTTTGCCGCCTTAATACTAAACATTCCAAGATACATAAGAAAATTAATATTTTGTTCCATAACTGACGCATTCGGTTTCCCTTGCTGCGAGGCTGCCAATGATTTGGCATCAGCATAGGCAGCCGCCATTGCATAATCTTCACAAGTCATTTCATCAAAATTGTATTCTAATTCCTTAAAACTACTCCCATTAATCAGAACAGGCTTTTTAAGTTCTAATTTTTGTCTCATTTTTGAAAATCCTCCCAAATATATACCTTTATAGCAGACTATTTAAGCTAGCTGCATAATCCACGCCATTAATCTTACAAATACCCGCCATTTTATCAACCATTAGCAGCTCATTTCCATTTACAAAAAGCTGATATCGTGTTACCGATAATGGAATGTCTACCTCAACAGATTCGCCTGGGCTAATCTCTATTGATGGCACAACTACTTTTGGAATCCCACGGATAAAAGCCTTGCAGCCTTCAATACGATCCGGTTCATTAATCGGTGTTACTTGCTGAACCCATCTAAATTCAAATGTTTTTGTCTCCATGCCCAAGGCTTTCGCAAGGCCTAAGTCCGCTCCAATCTTTTTAATAGTTGCTTCCATAGACTCCACAAGCCCAAACAATGGTACTTCATGTTCTCCCAACGCAGTCTGTACTGTTGCTGTCACATGTGTTATCTCTGGCAGTGTAATTGTTGTATTTCTTGCAACAAGTTCCCCCTCTATATACGCTGTTGTACCATTTACAGGTCCCCTGATATCTGTCACTACTGGCATCTTTATCCCTCCTCACCAAAGTACGCCAAAAAACCTTCATCAGTATAGGCAACATATACCGTTGCACTTTTTAACGGCGGTGTAGGCGTAATAGGAATATCCCATCTAAAATCACCATTCATCATGTCCTCGGTGCTGTTGTTAGATTCTAAAAACAATACCGTAGGATTCCCAATCAGTGCACCCTGTGCCACAAGCGCATCGAGTTTCTCCTGCTCTCTGTTAATAATCCTGTCCCTAAGCTGCTTTGTGAAGGGTTTATCTATCGTTATTCCCCATTCTCGTTGAAAACTATTTGTAATATGAAACAGCATTCGCATGGAAACATCAAATATTGCTCTTGGATCTACATCTGCCCCATATGTATATGCCGCTGTATGATCTCCCCACAGAACCCAATTTCCGCCCCAGAATACACAAGTACTAATGCCATTTGAAGTAAGCTCTTTGCTTGTAATTTGGTCAAATCCTCTGTTTTTTGAAGATTCTCCAAAATACTGTTTGACAACTGGTATCTGCTTATTTCCACATGTCTCAAACGGAATAGATGCATGGGTATAGTCAATCCGCATCAGCTCTACTGCTGCCAGCGTAGAAAGATGGTATATCTTTCCGCCATTATCTTTTCCCATCGGCCAGAACACTTTGCTACGCTCACTGTTATATCCGTTTTGTTTCTTCCAATCCTTTGCCTCATCAATTGTCTGAATGGCTACTGTTCCCTCATTTTCCTCTCTTTCCAGTGGAATATCCGCCAGTACAAATGCATCCCAATGTCCATTGATCTGTTCTGCTGCTGTAAGCATTGCATTGTACACTTGAGGTATATGGCTCCATCCAGGCGCCATCAGAAGATTGCATACCTGATAATACTCTTGATACAGCAATTGCAGTGCCCCAAATCCTGAATATTCTCCACTTGCTGTAACACCTCCTACGATAGTATCTGCATCAATTCCATCAAAATCAACCTCCAAATAGCTCGCCGCTACTGTGCCATCAATCTTCTTTGTTCCAATTGATTTTATGATTGCTGTCCCTTTTGCAAAATTATAATCGACAATATAATCGATCCCTTCAACAAACCCTTCTAGGGCAAGTGTATCAAGAATGATTGTATCGCTCTTAATTGTCGCCTGACCATTAGCAAACATTAAATTAATATTTTGGGCATTTTCTTGTGTCTTTCTGTTAATATCAGGATCTAACACATTAATTACATAAATAGGTCCTATATTTCCCAATGCATTATTAAAATGAGCTGATATTGCTTCGCAGAGTGTAAATTGTTTCCACATGTCAGAATAACCTATTGTTTGCTGTGCATTAGGAAGATTACTCAACTTTACTGGTGTATTAATAATGCCAAGCTTTTTATAATTCTTAATCAAATTTACAGGCGCTGTTCCAACATAGACAGGAACAGTGCCTGCTTGTACAGCATTGCGTGCTATAGTCTGCCCCAGCTTGCCATATGCACCATATAAATATTCATTCGCCATGACTTCATGTCCCCCTATAAATATTTTTCTATTTCATTGTTTCTATAAAATCCTGAACGGACTTTAAACTGCACCCATGCAAACCAATATGGATAGAAATCTGGTATATTATCCTGCTCCTTGTAACAGCCAAATGTAATTGGAGTATCTTTTACAATCTGTATATGCTCAATATTGTTAATTGCCTCTAATTTAATCAAGATTCCGTCTACAAAATTCCACGCATCCATCCACCCTGTATATGCTGGTTCAAAATGCGGCATTTCTTTTGGTCGTCTGTCTTTCGGAAAATAAATGTCTTGAATATGAATACCTGGATTCCAACAAGAACAAGCAAGATTAATTGTCATTTCCCTGCTGCTCTTCAATAGGTCGTCAAAACCACTTACAAGCTGTACACACACAGATGGCATATTGGGGCGCTTCGGTGGTGGTATTTTATCCTTTGTAGGCAGAAACAATACAAATGCATATGGATTTACTTCCTGATACTGGTATTTGTCATCCATTGGTGCCAAAATCTGTCTTCTGTCACCGTCTTGTATCTTACCCTCTGGCGGAACCTTGAATTTATATTTTGGACACACTGTTCCATTCAACCAGTCAGCAATTTTTATCATCGAATCCGTTATTGCCATGCTTCCTCCTTACGCATTGATATTGATAAACAATGACACAGAAGATACTCCCATATCTTCATCCCATGTCTCAATAGTATATGGAACCCCATCTAGTCGAAGCTCTTCCCCTGGTTCCCTACGTGGCGACAAATCCTCACTTCTTGCAAATAAAAATATAGTTATTTGTGCAACAGCAAATTCTGTTCCACCCTTTCTATCTCGATTTGTCTGGTCATCTATAACGCACACAACCATCCTTCCGTCAATATCATGCTCTTCTCCAAACTCATCTGGATTAAAAAATATTCCCATATCTCGTCTAACCATATCTTGAAATGCTGACATCATTATACCTCTGGTTCTGCTGCCTGCAGAAATGGTGGTATCTCATTATCTGATATCACATCTGTATCATCGTTTTCATCAGGCAAACTTTCACCATTTTTTTCTTGCCCTTCCTGAAGCTTTATACTTGCAGTTCTAATCTTGTCTGCTAGTACAGCCTTACTTCCATTCGCGGGAAGTCCCAAATCTTTTGCCATTATTCTCAATTTTTGAATCGACAACTGTTCAAGATCATTCTGTGTAATAGATTTTGCAGAGAATACACTTACGTCTGATTGCAGTTCAACATTGGTAGAAATCGATTCGGCAATTCCAAGTTGTATCAGCCTCGCAGCTTCTTCATCGCTTACTTCAAACGGTTCACTGTTTTTATCTTTTTTGTCAATATAACTTTTTTCTGGATCTGGTCTATGCCCATATGCACCTGCTAAAATTCTAATTAACATACACTTATTCCTTTCTGATATAATACTTTTAGTAAAGCACTGTAGCGCTGATTGCTGAATCTTTATATTTGGGAACCATCATCGGTCTTGCTTTCTGTGCCAGAGTCCGCACGCTGTCATGTGTATTGTACGTAATATGTGGTACTCTTTTGTTTACATATGTATGATACTGTTTGTCTGATTCTTCCATCTGGGTGATTGCTCCATACATGCATCTTCCCATCTTAGGTGCTGTCACAGTAATTTTCCCTTGCGGAACAAAAGGTTTTGTTTTTCCATCATCAATATCCACATATTCCTCAGAATAACAGATCAATTCAAGCATAATTCCCATACAATTAATTTTTCCGTATGAAGTAGCTCCGTCAGGAAGTTGCTGCGGATTGATATCTGCAAGATTCAGTCGCCTGTTATCAAGCAACTTCTGAATGTATTTATTGTTGATAAGCACATCCGCAACATCATCTCCAAAAATTACATCTGATGCTCTTAGCCCGCGGTTTTTTAACAGTTTTGCTATGACATGCAAATCACTAATAATTACATCATTTTTCCTACTCCAAGGTGCTGCTGGTACATATACTGCCGTGTTCTGCTCACCATCATAAAAATGAATCTCATATTCTTCATATTCGCTTGAACCATATTTATCCGCATACTGTCGGAAAGAATATCCATTATTAAAGAGTGTCTGTGACGACATGCATTCCTCGCTTGTATCAATCATTCCGTTCAAGTCTATCAAATCATTTTTCAGAATCTGTCCTTCCCTCGCTGCAGGCGACTGCTGTGAAAATAACGTCTCACCAAACTGCTTCTTTTTCAGGTCATCTATCGTTAGAGTCCGCTCAGGTGCAATATATGGTGGTGTAAGCCGTTCTGTTCTATACCCATCTCTTGGAACTGCAATACCTCCTTTTTTGGGCATTACAAACGGTGCCATTTTTCTTGATTTCTCATCCTTGTACTCAACTAATACATCCTCTGTGACGAACATATCCTCATTTGAAGTTTCAAAATACCTGTCACGCAAAAAAGTTGGGCGCTTTGGCATGAGCTGCATTGCAGCAATCATAGTCTGTGTCTGGTAAATATCAATTGCCATATGTTATTTCTCCTCCTTTACATCAATGCACCTTCCATCAATATTCCTGCATTCCGCAAATCGTTACGGTCTTTGACAGATAATTGATATCCATCTGCTACAATAAGGCTCTGTGTAATAAATTTACCTGTCTCATATGCCACTCCGATAACATCTTCTGTGGTGGATGTCATTACAGGTTCTGCAAGAATATATGCTGCTGTTGTTCCTTCTGAACCACTTAAAAGACTGCATGTTCCATCAGTGTCATCTGCCGCCAGTACAGATCCTCTTTTAAGCGATATCTCACCATCCGCTGTAGCAGCTATGGTTACAGAAACCACACTCATTGGAAAATCCGCATCCGCAACAAGCATCTCTGGTACACAGCTTCCAATTACTTCCCTTCCATTCATTGTATTTCCCTCCTCTACTTACCTTCTGGCACAATCCCAGCTATTAAAGCAGCACCGTCCATAATATCTTTTCTGGTCTGCTCCTCTGCAGAAAGATTACTGTTTGGTGCTGGTATAATTTTTTCTGCACCAGAACCTTTGATATCCGACTCCATATTGTTCAAAAATGTCTGTCCAAAATCGTTTTGAGACTTCAACACTTCCAGTGCAAGGTCTGCTGCGGACATTTTCACCTCACCATACTTTGCTTTTTCTACTAGAGATTTATCAGCAATTTTTCCAGCAATCTCATCAATTGATTTCAAACGGTTCAGCTCGTTATTCACTGCTTGCTGTACATCTGTTTGTGCCGATTGCATAGCATCCTTCCGAATTTGGTCTACAAGCCTTGGTTCCTGTTTCATCAATTCTTCCAAAGTCATATGTTTTTCTCCTCCTATTTGTGTGTCTTTTATACCATCTGGCTGCCTTGTGGCAATTACCTCCTCATATACCTGTATATAATCTGGAATATTCATAAATCCTTTTACTGACATGGGGATTCCATTAACAATCATAATGTCTCTATTTTTATTAATGCTCATTGTCACAGGCTGTCCCGTGTCTGCAATCTCATCAGCAAATCCATTATCGACAGCATCTTGCGCTGACATCCATGTGGTTTTTGTCATCATATTTTTTAGCTTTTCAGAACCTAACCCTGTACAGCTTGCATATATATCAATAATTGATTTATCAATAGCATTTAGTTTTGCTATGTTATCCTTTAATTCATTAACATTGTAATGCCCAAACATAAAAGAAGATGCACCATGAATCATTGTTAATGAGCCATTGCACACCTTCCTATGTCCTTTTGTACCGCCCTGTGCTATAATCGATGCTGCACTTGCCGCTAAACCATCAACCACAGTAGCAACAATTCCTTTAAATTCTCGCATTCGGTTATATATTGATACCCCTGCAAAAACTTCCCCACCTGGCGAATTGATATGGAATGTAACTTTTGCTTTATTTTTTAGTTGTTCCATGTCATTCAGGAAATCAGCAAGAATAATGTACATTCCTTCTATCCTATCCCCCCACCAATCAGTAGGTATTTCTGATACAATCTCACCATACATATTAACTTCTGCCTCATCATCATTGTCAATAATATTATAGGGCTTCATATCTTGTGACATCTTGAATGGAATTGACACAGGACCATTTCTATAATTCCTCATCATTATCTGAATCATCTTCTTTATCATCCTCCTCTTTTATCATTGTCAGTTTTGACAGCTTGTCTTCCAGTTCATCTATTTTTCTAAATTCCATCTCCAACTGGTCTATATTCGTATCCCAGTCAGAACCATTAATTTTTGCTGCTGCCGTCTCATGTGTGGTCAAACCGTTTTGTATAGAAAGAATCTCTGCATTCACTTCCTTAACTGGATCGAGCTGTCCCTGTGATGGTCCTATCCATTCACTTCCCAGCCACGCCTCCCGTACCAACGGATCGCTAAAAAATCCTGGAGCACTTACCCGTCCCCTCGCTATTGCTTCCGATAACCATATCTCATACACTGGCTTACAGAAAGAAGATGCAAACCAATTTCGATACATCTTAAACGCTTTCCACGCTTCTAGTAATGCCGCCCTTGATGCAGAATAACTCGCTGTAAATTCCTTTATCAGCAACTCGGCAGGAATTTCCAACGCTGCACCTATTTGTTTACACATAGCCTTGAAAAATGCTTCAAAACCGTTAAAGGGTCTCTTCGTCTCAATCATTTCAACACTTTCCCCTGGATTTAAAATAAGCATAGTTCCCGAACCCATCTCATACTCATTTGGATCGTAGCTAACCTGATCATCCGCATCTTGACCATCACCCACTTCATCGAAAGGCATTCCATTCTCCCCCGTTGGCGATGTTGTCTTAATACAGGCAGTAAAAAACGCTTGGTTCACTGCTGCCTGTATCTCTGCTTCTGTATATCTTTTCAGTTGTAATAAGGGTTCAATAATCGATGCCAGATAGGTCACGCCCCTGTATTGTTCTGGTCGCTCCGTATTCATAATATGTATTACATTTGGAAGCCCTGTTTTCTCTCCATAAGCTTCAATTCTTACCCAATCTGTCTTTTCATATGTAATCTGATATGGATATGTATTGCGAAACCAATATGCCACTACTGCACCATCTTTATTCACTTCCACTCCATCATATATACGATTGTTATTATCCATATTTTTACCTTCTGTAACTCCTATTGCAAATGCATACCCATCCACTGGGGTGCTGCATCTGTCTGCCTCTATTACTTGTAATTTTAAAGTATATGGACAATTTGGCGTTTTCCCCTCCTGGCGCACGACAAACACATCTCCGCTTGCAAGCCATGAATAGAAACATAACTGCTGCATCATATAGAAATCATTTACTCCTGTAATATCGCAGCGCTGCTTATGTTCCGCCCACATCTTGAACTCAGCTTTCACTTCCCGCTCCCACTCCTTTGCCTGTTCTGATGTAAGTCCAAGAATAGCCCTGTCTGGTCTCGGATTTAGTTTTAATCCTAAACCAATCGTATTTGTGCGATTTGTTTTTATTGCAGATGCCGCAATTGGAGCTGACATTGTAAGCATACGCCCACGCTGCCGCAAAGTATAATTATTATTATCGATATCTTCGCGTGGACTTCCTGATACAGGATTAAACCCTTTCAGAGCCCTCCTCGTATGACTCGCTCCCGCTTGTCCATATCCTTTCGCACCAGACAGGTGCAAACTATTCTGTACCATATTCCCTCCTACCAGTCACGCGGCACTACTGCTATCGCTTTTCTCGGACTGATACCATTTAGCAAATTCTCAAGCTCATCACGTTCATCCTCAAGTTTTTCAATTTGTTCCTTAATGTTGTTGCTATATTGATACCTCGATATCGATCTACTACCAATTGTGTAACTTTGTATCCCATCTGCTGCTAACAGTTCTTTTTCCTTAGCATAATAGGATTCCAAACGCTCATTAATTTTTTCAATTCGTCTTACAATCTGCGATTTTGTCAGCCTTTTCATGCATATCACCTACCAGTCGTCATCAAATGACTGTCTTTGTTTTTGACTCTTATATCTTTTCTTCGGTTTGGGCTTTTCCTCTGGCACGATATCTTTTAACATTCTGTAAATACGATCAAGATTTGGTCGTAATGACTTAAATGCTGCATTGGCATAATTCCTACAGTCCAACGCTTCATTGCGTTCATGTCCAGGAATTATTTCCCATTTCCACTTGCCATTTACATATGTCATCTTCTCTGATAACAATCCGGCAAAGTAACTTTCATCATATCCAAGATTATCATTTAATGGGAAGTGCGAATACCTGCTTCCAGGCTCCTTCACATCTAGTCCTGACATAATATGGTCTTTTCCCGCATCAACCCCTAAGGTATAAAGCCATGCAGTTCCCACCACAACCTTTCTATCTTTTCCCTTTAGAATATTTACTTTTTTGGGAAATGATACATATGGTATTCCATCAGCACTTTTTCCTTTTATGGCAAACACTCTTTTGTGTAATCGCTTGTTGCACTGTTCATATACCTCTTGAGTACGATTTCCTCCACTATCAACGAATGTTACAGAAATCTTTAATTTTTTACTATCTGCAAAGGAATACGAACGATCTATCACTCCATCTAACCGTTCCCATGTATCATTTTCAGCCGGATCGCCCATAATAATTCCTTTTTCAATTCCCCAGTTTTCCTCATGAAATCCATAGCCAACCACCTCATATTCCAATCGGTTCCCTTGGGTATCAACTCCACAGGTAAGACAAAGAACCCCTTCTGGCAATTCTGCATGATACAATTCTCTTCTTGCCAGCAACTGCGCTTCATCAGTCTCACAACTCCGATCTTCCCACAACTGTCCAAATAATGTATTATAAACTGTTTTTAGTTTTTCAGGGTCTGTACCTGCTTCCAGAAATTTTAAGATAATCTTTTCCCATGTCATCCACGGGCTTGCAAAAGCATTAATCCAAAACGAACGCACTCCCTTATCGTATGCATCAGGATTCTCTGCAATCCACTTCTTAGGCTGTTTTCTAATAACTTGCTCTGATGATGCACATCCACAATGCGGGCAAGCACAATTTATTTCAGATATTTTAAACTGTTTCTTTCCATTTACCTTTTTGACCTTTGTTTCATATCGAATATTATTGAACGTAATAAAGAAATATTCCCCACAATGCGGACACTGCACACACCAGTGTTCCTGTGTGCCAGTATTAAAAGCATCTTCAATGTTTGATGCCCCTTTTATTGTTGGAGTTGACACTTCAACCATCTTATAATTGTAAAAAGTATTGGTGCGTGCTTCTACCAGTCTCCACGGATCGCCTTCTGTCCCTGCACTCTTTGGCCAACGGTCTCTTTCATCTCCAAACACATACCTACAAGGGATTGATGCAAGGTTTGACGGTGAATTAGCTCCAGTAATAGTAAGCATACCACCTGGATAGGACTTATTAAAAATGGTATTGTTTGACTCTCTACTCTTTACATCTGCAACCTTATCTCGAAGCGATTTCGTATCCCTGATCATGGGAGCTATTCTTCGCTTTGAAAAATCTTCCGCTATTGGCTTTGTATTCGGCACTACAAACATAATGGGACCTGGATCAATATCTATTGCATACCCCATCATATTTAATTCCATTTCCGTTTTGCCAACTTGTGATGATGCCACAACTACTAAATGATGTACCTTAGTATCTGTAAATGCATCCATAATTTCTTTTAGATAGGGAGTCCTGCTCGTTTTCCATCTTCCTGGTTCAGCACTATTTTCTGCTGACAGCCACCTATACTTATCTGCCCATTCTGTCACTGTAAGCTGTTCTGGTGGTTTAAAGTAAATAATCGCTTTTTTAATCACCTTATTAAGCTTACTTACTTCTGAATTACTCGTCGGGTTCTTCTCCGACATCCTGCCATTCTTTCCTTTCCAATACTCTTCGTTTATATTCCTTGGGATCGTATTCATACTTGGACAGCTCATCTAAAATGTGACATATAGCATCTTTGATTACAACCTGTGCCTCTGCTGCTGTATTGACAGCAGCTACATCAACCGCAAGCTGTCCAGGCAGTGCCAACAACATTGACCGAACAGCTAAACACAAATCAGCCGTCATTTTTTCAACATCCTCAGCCGCGTGCATATGTCCTGCCAATTCTTCAAGCTCTAGCTCTGCCATTCTTGCTTTCGCACTTTTATAATCAATCTCCGCCTGCATCTTCTCTATTGTCTTTTGTTCTTTCCTATCCGTATAGACTTTGGTAGATCTTACCTTTAAATGATTTATGTATGCCAATACTGTTGGACACAAGTCATAATGCTTTACCTTTCGACTACCTACTTGTATCTCACAGGTACTTAGCACACCATCTTGAGTTAATTGCTGAACACGTCTTACAGATTCAAAGCCAAGCACGCGTTTTATGAACTTTACATCTACGTAATTCTCTTCAAATTCCATTTGTGGCATTACTGCCCCCCTTTGCGTAACGAAATGATATTCATTTTTTCTCCAATAGCTAGACAATTTTTGGGCTCGCGAGCACCACAAGGGAAAAATTTGGCGTCACAGTACCTTTTATTTTTATTTACTCAAACGTTCTAAATGATGTTGTAGCCGCTTGGATAATTCCTTATTTATCCGATCATGAATATTATTAGATACTATATTGTTCGTTACCATTTGAGGTACAGAAATTGTTTTGACTACTTCAATTGGATATCTTGCGTCCATTCTCTGAAAAGGAAGCTGTGGCGTATTTTCCTTAGCATTCCTAGGCGTCCCTAAGAATACTTTTCTTCCTAATGGCTTTCTTCCAGATTTTCTTTTGATTTGCGCTGTAACTACATATGGTCCCTTGTTAGGACGGATTGTTGGTTTCATACCAAAATGTGTAGGCGTCAATACACGCCCTCTGTATATTATGGATAAATCCCCAATTTTTGTTCCATGTATTTTTACACTACTTCTTCCTCGAATCCCTGCCTTTGCCTCATTGATGTCTGCTTTTTTAATATTATATTCTTTTGCTACTTCCCCTGCCACCCATGAAGGACCACGTGTTTTAAAATCTGCAATTGTTCTTTGCACCACCTTCTTGCTTCTGTCACGCATATCTTGCAATTCATCTACCACATTATCTAGTCCATCGATTACAATATTCATTACCCCTGCTGCCATCAGAATAATTCACCACCATTATAAAATAAAAAAGCTACCTCATAAATGGGGTAGCTTTTCTTGCCTCGTTTGTAAATCACATTATAACATTACCACACTTTACTACTGCTTTTCAATGCCATTTACTGCCTTTTACTGCCTTTTTTTATTTTTTTCTTTGCCCTTTTATTAGACTAATTAGTACATCTTTTACTATCTTTCAAAGCAGAAATATACTCATTCATCATTCTGGTAAGTACTGTTGCCTGTTTCTCGCCATTCAATTCACAAGCTTTTGCAAATTCCTCAACCACTTCTTTTTTCAATTTATAGGATTTACTAATCCACCCTGTTTTCTTCTCATACTTTCTTGTGGCAATCGACTGTGCTTTAGGATTTCCTACGGGCATCTCTTATCCACCTCCTTAGTTTAGGAACAACATAACATAATTCATATAACCCTGCTGCCATTAGAATAATACTTGACATTGCATTTCTTTTTGATGCAATAAATATTACCCATGCTGCAATTAAAAATATTTCGTTAAATTTTATTTTCATATTTCTACAGATGTGCTATACTTTATTTAAGGGTCTGGGGCTTTCGCCCCTTTCCCTTAGTCACTTAGAACTTGTATTAAGCTTGCCAGCCCTGCTAAAAACGTTCCCACGGCTATTAGCAGTTCGGTCACGAGCTTGAGCAAGTTCTCTTTTTTTTGCTTTTTCTTTCGTTTTTTGCCCATCTGTGTTTCACCTCCTTACAATTATATATTATCATATCGTGCACGATATGTCAACAACTTTTTCATATTTATTTTTTATTTTTTTCTGATTGCAATTCCTTTATATGTTTTAATGCCGCTCCATGTATCTTGAAGACTTTATTATTATACTTTTCGATATTCCCATCGTAATCTTTTCTACTTCCAAATATTTTTCCTCTTATCTCATCCCATTCAAGCCCATCTTCATAACGCATCTGCATCACCAGCTTTTCATATGGATTTTCTAATCTTTCCAAGATAGCATTTATAACTTTACTTTGTTTTGTCAATTCTTCTTTCAGTTCTTTTATTTTTCCTTCCGCAGCAACCTTTTTACATACTACGCTTTCAACTGCACTAAACGCAGCATTTCCAGCAGGTAAATCTGTTTTACCCGCTGGAGACGAAAGTTCATCTTTATCTAATAATAAATAATACCTGATTCGTGTTGCTTCTAATTCTTCTTGTTTACGCAAATAATTTTTCAGATAAAGTTTATCTACCATTTTTATTCCCCTTATAGCACTGCTGCCTTTTTAAGATGTTGTGTATTCTTTTATTAAGTCTAGCGGAATATGTCTCGTTCCACTATTTCTTCCAAATCTAATATAAGTGCAAAGACATCCATCTTGCACTTTATAACTATCAATGTAGTGTTCTTCCTCTGTTCCATCACGATATATAATCTTAATCCTTATGTCTGCCATATAATTTTCCCCTCAAATTTCAGTTTAGCTGATTAAATTCTTATTTTCTCGATTATTCGAGTTTTAACCAACATGCTCTTTTACACACCAATCTAGGAATCTGCTACAATGCTTATTCGTACAAGGGCTGCTGCCACATTCCCCATATTCCTTTTCACAGATAAGGCAGTTAAATACTCCTTCTGTCTCTTTCAAGCTCATCTCTGTATCATCAGCAACTTGTAACAGCTCCATTTCATCTAATCCCATCACCGTTTCAACAATTTTCTGCCGCATATACTCAATATTGGTCATTCTAAGCTTTCCTCTCTTTCTATTCTTCTTATTTAGACTCCACAACATTACAATTCTTTCTTCCCCTTATGGAGCATACTCAGCCGGACATTTTGTTTCTCGTTTATGCCACGCTGAAGATGTTTTATCCTTCGCGCACTCTTTTCTCATTGCCTCAAAACACGGTTCCTGTGTGATAACCTTATTCATTATCAATTCACCGACTGCTACGCCTCTTCGTCTGCCCTTGGAATCTTCCACGATACACATATGTGGATATTTCGCCACCACAGTATATTTTGTCGCCCGAACTGGCATTCTCGCTTCGTCTGGTTTTTGTTTTAACTTTATTTGTGTATTTATTTTCAACTCTGCATAAGTCATACTTTTACTCCTTTCTGCTGTTCTTCTGATGCCATTCTCTCTTTGAGCAGATACAATGCATCTAACAAACAACTATATTTTGCCACATGATAGTCCATTTTTTCTGGCTTTGCAATTTGCAAATAAGATTCAAATTGCAAAACCAGCTCATCAATCATATCTAATTCATATCCGCCTCTAAGTTGCCGTTTCTCTACTGCCATATATATTTCAGATGTGTCAGATTCTGACACATTTTCTTTTACTATTTTCGGTGCTTCTTCAGATGTGTCAGATTCTGACACATTTTCTTTTATCAATTTTGGGGCTTCTTCAAATGTGCTAGATTCTGACACATTTTCTTTTACTGATTTTGGTGTCTCTTTAAATGTGTCAGATTCTGACACATTTTCTTTTATCAATTTTGGGGCTTCTTCAAATGTGTCAGATTCTGACACATTTTTTACTATGTTTTCTTGAATACGCTCTTGTCCTTTTATTGGTCTGCTGCCTGTCAGCCTTTTTATATCTTCCTCTGTGAATCTGCCATTTACTGTTGATATCTGTACAAGCTGTCTCTGCTCCTCTGGCTCAAGCTTTGCTGCCTCATAGGCAAGCGATATTCCTATACTGCCATCTTTAAAGATACTCATCAACCAGACATCTAGCTTTGTGTCAATTGTATTGTATATGGCAATCTGTGCTTCTGACACACCTAGGTAATCCGCCTCAAGTGTTCTTGCCCTTCCATCAAGCCCCTGTCTCTTTTTCAGCTTTGGGATAATCTCTTTTAACTGCATATGCTGCATAACCTTTTCCCAATCTGTCAGTTCACGCTGTGTACTGTTTGTCATAACCAGCAGCATTTTTTCTGTATCTTTGTCGATACTTTCCATAATCACTGCAGGGATATGTTCAAACTCTGGGTGTCCCTCCTGCACAAGCTCCATGCAGGCTCTCACACGTCTATGTCCTGCAATTATCTTATAAGAGACTGGCAACACTTCTGGAAGTTTGACAAGCAAAATATTCTGTCGGACTCCGCCCATTGCAAAGATGCTATTCTTTAACTGCTCCATACTACTGGACTCGTAAAAGT
>CAJUAE010000044.1 GCA_910583965.1 uncultured Lachnospiraceae bacterium | reverse complement strand
AAGGACAGCGTTTTTCATTTCTATTTGAGCCACCAAAAGGCGGCATGGGGGATTAGTGTGAATATACAGTTGGTTTTCTGGCATTTCAGAAATAAGTATGAGAAATGCGAATTCTGGTTATACTACGAAAAACAGTAGAATGAGAGGAATAAAGCGATGAAATATATATGTGATGTCTGCGATTGGGTATACGACGAGGATGAAGGCTATCCAGAAGGCGGAATTGCGCCAGGAACAAAATGGGAAGATGTACCAGAAGATTTTGTCTGTCCATTATGTTTTGTAGGAAAAGAGCTTTTTTCTGCGAAATAAAACAAATTAAGTAAGGCGTCCATCAGTTTGTTGACGGGCGCCTATGTGCGTAAACAAATCTAAGTTCTACGCAGAAGTTTCAGCTAGTTGAATAATCTTTTCCATGTCTGCAATTAGTTCTTCAGAATAATTTAATGCTTCTCGATAAACATGCATTGCTTTTCCGTATTCCTGATTGTTGATTGCATTGATGACTGTCTGGCCATATGTATGGAATTTTCTGTGCTTGTTGCCAAGTTCTTCCCAGATAGGGAGAACACCAGGAATATCAGGAGTGACAGCATAGTAAAAGTGACCAAATCCACATTTTGAGGAATCTAGCTGTAATGGAGTGACATTACGGCTATCCACAATCTTTTTAAGGTTGTTTAGCCATGTTTGGTGAGAGGAGATAGCAGTATGCATATATTGAATAAATTCTTGATTCTCAATATGATAAAACGCATCTTTTGCCATGTGACCCATTTTTTTAACAGATTCATCAAGCGTTTTTTCAATATTGACAACTGGCTCAATTGCATATCTTAAATCACGACCAACATTACGCATAAAATCAGTACTATCGTTAAGCTGATTTTCCATTTCTGTCATGGAACTGCTAATTTCTTCACTGACAGATGCCATTGAGCTTATGGAGTCATTAATCTGTGACACATGACATTTGCTTTCGTCATTTAATTCCCAGACATTGGAAATTTTGTCAGCCATAGAATTTAGAGAGTGAATCGTACTTGTGGAACTTTGTACGCTCTTTTTGGAAGCAAGTTTCATATTTTCTACAAATGTGCCCATATCTTTTGTAAGTTTCTGTGTTTCCTCTGCAAGTTCCCGAATTTCGCCTGCAACAACAGCAAATCCCTTGCCAGCTTCTCCTGCCCTTGCTGCCTCCACAGAAGCGTTTAAGGCAAGTAGGTTTGTCTGGAGCGATATGGTATCAATACCAGAGAGAATAGAACTGATGTGTGCAATAATATTGACCAATTTATCCATATCTTCTTGCATTTCACTGGCAGAGAGAATTGTCTGAGCAGAGAGTTCTTTAATGGCAGTTAGTTCCTCTTGGCCTTCTTCAATTTTTTTGTAGACTTCGTCTGTCTCACCAGAGATTTGAATGATGGTGTTGGTCAGTTCTTCTTGTGGATTGTTGGTGCTTCCAGTAGTTGTTCCAAAAATTGTCTCTGTCGCCTTTGCAATTTTTTTGGAGATATCAACAATTTTCTGTGTCTGGTACTGCATAGTTAGATCAAGCGAACTAATGTGCATAACTGCGTTTATATTTTTGTCAAATACATCTGCAAACTGTTTTCTGCCGTCAGATAATCGGTTGTATATATTATTTAATTCGGGCTCTCCAGAAAAGTCGGCTCTTTTTAATTCCGATACGGCTTTCATAAGAACGGATTTGCGTTTTTTGTTGAACATTTCTGTATCCTCATTTCTTTATTATAATTCTTTTCCAAGAATGCTATTGACATTCTTGTTGCGGTGTGCAAATCAGTTCTGCTGACATAGAACCGATTTACATACCTGCAATAAAATAAATAGATACTTATATCTTACGTGATTTTTAAGTTTTTTCAAGTATTTTCTTGATTTTTCTTTTAGGAATTTATTTCATTTTGTTTTTTGATTAAGGAAAGAAAAGTTACTTCTCTCACTTATGTGTTGGATGTGAGTGGTTTTAGCTGCATAATTCCTACTTGTGTCTGCGTATAACTGGGTAGAAATTTTCTACTTGCTGTATGACTCATTGTGCTGCCATAGTGGTATATTTCTTCTGAATGAGTCTGTATAGAAAAAGTAAGCATGGGAAAATTAAAACTTTCCCATGCTGCGTTCTGCAAACCGCAATGTTTTAATAATGGGAACAATTAGGATTCCACAGAAGAAATTGCTGACACCATGAATACAATCAAAAGGAAAACCAGCAATAATCCAAGCAACCATTCCTTTAAAGCTTAATCCATATAAAAGTGCCTGCGCAGGTGCATACAATGTTCCATATAAAAAGCCATGTGCGGCACAGATTGTCATGTACAAAAGTGGTTGGAATTTGGGGGGGATCTTTGTCGGAAGAAGCATAACAGCTCCCCAAAGAACCGTCCATAGGTACAGATATGGTATCCACCATGTCGCAAATCCATAAAATATTCCTGTCAAAAGCACATAGATGTAAATTGGGTATAACGCTTTCTTGCGATAGACAACAGTAAAAGCGACAATAAATGTGCCAAGTAAATGAATATTTGGCGCAAATTCCATCAAAAGTTTGGATGCATACATAACGGACCCTAACATTGCAAATACAACGATTTCTCTTGTTGAAAGCTTCATGGTTATTCTGCTTTAAAAGAGTAGCTGGCTCCAGCTGTAATTGGGGTGGTATCAACACCCGAGGTTGCGTATTCCTCATCGACATAAAATGCCCAATATTTTCCCTGTGTATCATAATCAACTGTGATGTTGTTAACCGTCTTTACAAAAAGTCCATATTCACTGTCATCACCGTCAATCAATCCAAGTTCTAGCAATGCACTACCAACAGTATCTTTGTCAGTGTGAATTTCAAATGCGGTGGTATTACCTTCTAAATCAACGACAGTGAAGGCAAAGTTTGTGCTACCCTCGCCAAGAACAGTGACATCTGATGGTGTGTTTTCTTGGGAAGTGTCTTTTGGTGATTCGTTTTTTTGATTGCCATTACAACCCGTTGTAGAGAGTGCCATAGCCACAATTAGCACCATACAAAGGATGAATGACATTGTTTTTTTTCTGTGTTTCATCTGCATGTTTTGTGTCTCCTTTGATATTTTAATAAATTTAAAAATTCTATCTTCAACCGGCGCCCGCGGCTGGAAGCATTATATAATTATGCTTCAGAGAAGTAGAACTGTTTCGATATTCCGGCTTAATACTGCATTGACCAGCCTTCTCGGATAAGTTCCAATGGCTTGTCCCGAAATTGTGGCATTCCGGTAAGGACAATGACAAAGACGTGTTTTACGGCGACGGGCTCGCGCAGGAGTTACACCTGCTTCCCGAAACAGTCTAATCTTTATAATAATAGTTTACAACATGTTCGTCAAGTATTGGATGGCGTTTTAAAAATGGATCTCAAGCGCAAATGTGTTATATAGTACAAAACAATAAAGAGCAGAAGGCTTAGGATAGAGACAATCACACCAGCAATCAAACCTTTTGGAAAATAATGTAGTGCAATTGTGTGAGAACCTGTGTCAAGTGCAACACTGATAAAGGTATCCTCAAACAAATCCATATCTGTTTTCTCACCATCCACATACAATGTCCACCCAGGATCATATGGGATAGACAACACAAGATGTCCGGGAGTGGAAATATCAATTTGTCCGTTTAAAGTAGTTTCATTGTAGTTGTTAACAGTCATAGTTTGATGATTTAGCTGACTGTTAAGGGTAGCGAGTACAGATTCGTTGATTTTATATGCTGTTAAATTAAGGTCTTTTCCATTTTCGGATTTGAAGGATAATGTTTGACCTGCAGTGTGATAGCCAAGATCAAGAATATATTTTTTCTTAATTTGGCTAAAACTTTTAGATTCTTCCTCATACTGCATTTTTATTGTATCAATCTTGGTATTAGAAGTATAAGCATAGTAGTGCGCGTCTTCCTCAATATAAAGATCAGCCTGACTGCCATAGGAACCAATAGAAACTTCTGAAAAAATATCTTCTTCGATGCCAAGACGATGAACCAAATTGTTTTGGCGCTGTATTGGATTGAGACTTTTTTCGTCAGTATCTTCCTCGTGGATATTTTCTGTTACATTTTGCGCAGTGTCAAAACGGGCTTCAGGAGAAGTAATCACATACCCAAGTGGAACCGAATAATTGTTTTGATATAGATATAGTTTTCCTTCTGTATCAGCGAGCGTAAAGAGATTATCATATCCTCTATCAAGAGTATACAGCATATAGCGATTAGCAAGAAGTGCTGCAGTAACTGGGGTTGCACCATCATAACAGTAATTGACACGACTGCCTTTCATACCATATTTTTCATAAAAGTCTGATACCAATGAATTTAAGGTTGAGGAGAAATAAGAACCACCCTGAAAGCCAATAAGCATGGCATCATTCTGCGTTCTGCGCGCAAATTTCTCAAATCGGAAAAAATCATTATTTTCATTTTCCACTGTTCGATCTGTCAAGATTTGATAGGAATTATAATTGGAAAGGTATGTGGTTCTTGACACTGTAGGAACACTGGTGAGGTAGGTATTCACACCGGACTCTGTCACTGTCACAAACACTGCGCAAATGCAAAAGAGTGTATTGAGTGTGTCGCTGTTTCTACGATAATAAATTAGGCTAGCATAGAGAAGTAGATAAATGCCAGTGACCAAAAAACAAGTACTTGTAATCGCATCGTCATCGGCCAGTTTTTCGCATAATAGGAGGAAAAATAACACGCCTGAAAAGACAGATACAAGTTCTTTGCGACTGTACTCCTGCAAATATAAAAATGCTTCATAGCATACAGTTAACAACAATAATATATATAGAAACGATTGTCTTGCAGGGAGAGAGTCCGGGTAATTTAGGCCATGCCATATAAAATTTAATGTGTTTGTGGAGAAACTGATCAGAATAAAGCCGAGGAGAAGCAGCTTGGGGGCCTTTTCTCGCAGGGGAATTTTTTTCTGTAGGACGTACAATGGAAGTAATACAAACACAAGGACGCCACAATAAATGTTTGGCCAGTGGTCCAATCCAGTCTCAACAGTTACATTAAAGCAATGTCTAGCGAGCATATCAAATATAGGAAAGTATATTTTTATTTTGCTTGGAAAATTGATATCGCTAAATTCCGTAAAACGAAGCGCAGCAGCAACGGGTAGTAGAAGGACTGCTGCTATGCCGCCTGCAAGCAAAGAATATACACCAAAACGGATTATTGCCTTGACATAAAAAATCTTAATAGTACTAAGACCAGGAAATGAAAGTGGCGCGGAAGTTTTTCCTTGTGAAGGATTTTGGGCAATTAGCAGTACTATAAAATAGAACACAAGAAAAATACACAACATAATAGAAAGGTAATAGTTTGATAAGATGGATAGAACAAGGCAAATACAATACAAGTAACATTTTCCCTCGTTTACAAGTCGTTCGACACCGAGAATAACAAGCGGCGCAAGAACAACTACATCAAGCCACATAACGTCCCAGTTATAGGCTGCCATAAAACCAGACAATGCATAAAAAAGCGAGAAACACAAAATACCCCAAGAATTGCTGTCAAAGTGCTTGCGAATATAATAGGTGAATGTCAGACCGCACAATCCAGTTCTTAAGACAACCAAATAGGACAGAAATTCCATTAGATAATTTTCTGGAATCAGCACACAAAGCCAGTTAAAAGGGCTTGCCAGATAATAGGCATAGAGCGCAATAAAATTAGACCCAATGCCAGTGTTCCATGAGAAAAATAGGCTTTCACCATTCTTTAACTTGTGGTAGAACTCTACAAGAAAAGGAAAATACTGGTGATACATATCAATATGGAGAAAAGAGCGCTCGCCAAACGGATATATTTTCTGCACAATAAAAATTATAAGCAGAATAAATGCGGGAAGAAAAAAGGAACATAGATATAACAAATCACAGTGTGTTTTTCTTATTTTAAATCGTTTGAAATTCATAATTGTCCTCCTGACAGTTTCCAATCTATCTTTTGCCAAAGATACAATCATATTGTAAGATTGCATAGTTGTTTAATTCACCCATCACATTTTTGGTGTCTGTACTTTTGCCTGCCGAATTTTCTGTGCGTATGGATGTGATCACAGGATAGTTTTCAGATAGTTTATGGAGATATTGTTCATATGCAGTCATTGGGATGCCTGCGGCTGCAAGAATATCCGATGCGAGAAAATTCGCACTGGTTTCTGCGTCGGTTTCTGTCTCAAGATCAAAATTGCACCAGATAAAATAGGGGACTTTGTATCTGTTTGCTTCGTCCTCGCCAGACAGTTCGTTTCCGTTTTTTCCATTAAGCTTCCATACATTAGAAACGACAGAATTTGTTGGTTGATGATCACCAAAAAATACAATGATGGTGTCCTCTGCTGCATTTGAAAAATAATCTGTCAAATCCTTTATGGATGCATCTGAAATTTTCATTAATGACAGATAATTATTGAGTGCTTTTGCTTTGCTATTTGTCACTTTAATATCTGGTTTAAAATTATCAAATTCCTCTGTGTAGGAGGAGTGGTTTTGCATAGTGACATTAAAGACAAAAAACGGGGTGTTGTCAGGTTTGGATTCATACATATCTATAATTTTGTCATAACATGCTTTGTCACTTACGTATTTGCGGATTCGTTCTGGGCTTTTGTAATCTTTTATAAAATACATTTCATCAAAACCAAGTAATGGATAGACTTTGTTTCGATCCCAGCCAGTACTGTTGTACGGATGCGTTGCAATTGTCTGGTAGCCAAGTGCTTTTAGGTGTGAGGCAATAGAAGGAATTTCTCGCTTGAGATATTGCTGATATGCCACACTGCCTTGTGGTAGGAATGCCATTGTATTTCCAGTAAGAAATTCAAATTCTGTGTTTGCCGTGTTTCCGCCAAGTACAGATACATTTAAATAGCCAGATATTGTGTTAGGAATTTCTCCGTTTAGAATGGAATGTACATAAGGCATGTAATCCTCATTGGTTTCAAAAGAACCAAGCACAGCAGGGTCTGAAAATGCCTCATTCATAATTACAATGATATTGGGAAGGCGTTCAGGAATAGCCAGTGTTTCATTTGATTCATTGTAAGGAGCGAGAATCTCACTGACAGCAGAGGCACTGTAATTTGTCGGTTTGTCCACAGAAATATATTGTAATTCTATTAAAAATGCGACAGCGGTGCCATCACGTTTGCTCATTACAGTCGGCGTAAAAAGTTTGTCATAAATACCATACTTACGGATTGTACTTTCCTGATGAAGCATATTTGTAAAGTTGCATAATAATGTGAAAAACAAAATAGTACCTACAATCCGAATGCCCCAGAAACGTTTTTTCCATTTGCCAGTGCCTTTTAATTCTAGGTTAACCACAGATTCTGCCACTATTAACAGGACAAAGCCAATCAAGACCAAAATAGCTTGCTGATTGAGTGTGTACTTAAAATCTCCCGCGACGCTCAATGCAGTTTTGACAGAATAAATATCCCATGGCATAATTGGCGCAGAACGAAAGCTTAGCACATAATAATTTGCCAGCCCAACAAGCATGAAAAAAATGCTCTGCAGACGCAGAGACCATTTAAGACGTCCAAAGAGAAAAAGAAACAAAACCATCAACACTTCAAAAAGGTAGATATTAAGAAATTGAATTGGTACTTTCATGGATTCCCATGGATTGTGTGTGTACCATTCAAAAAGATAAAAATTTGCAATTGGAAATAGTAACATTGGAATCAGATTTCTGATACACCATATGATTTTATTGTGTTTTAGTATAAATTTTTTCATTGTAATCCCCTTTTCATCCGTATATCATTTACAAAATTTATATTTTCTATGATATATTCTTGTTGCCGCAGTCTAAAACGGCAGCTCTGTATAACAATAGCATTTTTTTCCAGCGTTTTCAAGTTTGTTTTTATCGTTGCATGGTATTTAAAAACAGTATTTCTGAAAGGAAAGTTGTTGACGTGAGGAATAGATTATTCTATAATACATAGGAATCAGAAACGAAGAAACGATAAAGAAATAACATGTGCAATCGGAGAAATAGACAAGTCAAGATGTATAGATTATTTCTTTATCGTTCTAAATAATCAGGAGGAGAAGCATGATTAAAAGTATGACAGGTTTCGGTAGATGTGAGATTACGGAGGGGAATCGCAAGTATACCGTTGAGATGAAATCCGTAAATCACAGATATCTTGACGCTAATATCAAGATGCCTAAGAAACTCAGTTTTTTTGAGAGTTCTGTCCGAAATGAATTAAAGAACTATGTACAGCGCGGAAAGATCGACCTGTTCATCACATATGAAGATTTTTCCGAGGATAATGTGTGTATTCGGTACAACAAGGATATTGCAGCGGAATATATTGGATATCTAAAGAAAATGGCCGCGGATTTTGGGTTGGATAATGATATACGAGTTTCAACACTTTCACGCTATCCAGAGGTTTTCTCGATGGAGGAACAGACAGTGGATGAAGAACAAATCTGGAAAGGTCTTGCAAAAGCTATTCAGGGTGCCGCAGAGGGACTAGTACAGACGCGCATTAAGGAAGGAAAGAATCTGGCAGAAGATTTAGTTGGCAAATTAGACGGAATGCTTGAGCATGTCACATTTATTGAGAAGCGTTCCCCGCAGATTATTGATGAGTACAGGAAAAGGCTTGCGGAGCGGGTACATGAGTTGCTAGGTGACGCAATAGTCGATGAGGCAAGGATTTTGACAGAGGTCACTATTTTTGCAGACAAAGTGTGTGTTGACGAAGAATTGGTGCGCCTTAGAAGCCATATAGAGACAATGAAACAGTCTTTGATAGATGGGGGTAGTATTGGGCGGAAGCTGGATTTTATTGCGCAGGAGATGAATAGAGAAGCAAATACAATCCTTTCTAAAGCAAATGACCTTGTAGTTTCTAATCGTGGAATTGATTTAAAGACAGAGATTGAGAAGGTAAGAGAACAAATACAAAATATTGAGTGATCTACAGTGAGGTGGCAGGTGAACAGACTGATTCATATAGGCTTTGGAAATATTGTCAACACGTCAAAGATTATAGCAGTCGTTTGTCCTGATTCAGCCCCTGTCAAAAGATTGGTGCAGAGGGCAAAGGAGAATGGTACTGTTATAGACGCTACACAGGGAAGAAAAACCAAATCGGTTTTGGTAATGGAGAGCAGCCAGATTGTGCTGTCAGCCCTCCTTCCTGAGACGATTGCTGGAAGGGCACAAGGGGCGCTGACAGACGACGAAGCAGACGAGACAACAGAACAATAAAATAATAGAAAAAGTGAGGAAAAGATTATGTTACATCCATCTTATACAGATTTAATGAAAGTTGTAAACAATGAAGTTGAACCAGGGGAGGCACCTGTTGTCAACAGCCGCTATTCGATCGTTATGGCGACATCAAGACGTGCACGACAGATTATTGCAGGCGAGGAACCGCTTGTAAACACGAAACAGATAAAACCACTGTCAATTGCCATCGAAGAACTAAACGAAGGCAAAATTAAAATTACACATGAGGATTAGAATTTGAAAATATTATTTATTTCCCTTGGCTGTGACAAAAACTTAGTTGACACAGAGAAAATGCTTGGTATATTGGTACAGCGGGGATTTTCTATTACAGATGACGAGCAGGAAGCAGATGCTGTTGTAGTCAACACATGCTGCTTTATTAATGATGCAAAACAGGAAAGCATCAATACCCTTTTGGAGATGGCACAGTTGCGTGAGAATGGCAGTATAAAGGCATTGATTGCGGCTGGTTGTTTAGCGCAGCGCTATCAGGAGGAAATTCAAAGAGAGATTCCAGAGGTGGATGCCATTCTAGGAACAACAGCGATTGATGTAATAGCAGATACTCTTGATGAAGTGTTTTGCGGTAAAGGTCAAAATCATTTGAAGGACATTAATCGTAGCTTGACAAATGCAGATTTTTCAAGCAAAAGAATTGTTACTACTGGAGGGCATTACGCTTATTTAAAGATTGCTGAAGGGTGTGACAAGCATTGTAGTTATTGTATCATTCCAAAAGTGCGGGGACATTACAGAAGTGTTCCTATGGAGGAGCTAGTTCAAGAGGCAAAGCAACTTGTTGCATCTGGGGTAAAAGAACTTATCCTTGTGGCCCAGGAAACAACTCTGTATGGAGTGGATTTGTATGGAGAGAAGCGCCTTCCAGAACTGTTGCGCAGACTTTGTGCAATCACAGGAATCTATTGGATAAGGATTCTTTATTGCTATCCTGAGGAAATCACAGACGAGTTGATTGAGACGATAAAGAGTGAGCCTAAAATTTGTAATTATCTTGATATTCCTATACAACATGCTTCCAATACAATATTGAAACGCATGGGAAGGCGTACCGATCAAAATGGACTTGTAAGGATCATTGCAAAATTGAGAGATCAAATACCAGATATTTGTCTGCGGACAACACTTATCACTGGTTTTCCGGGCGAGACGGCAGAGGACCATGTTTCTCTAATTCAGTTTGTTGACGAGATGGAGTTTGACAGACTTGGTGTTTTTTGCTACTCGCAGGAGGAAGATACGCCAGCAGCCTTGTTTGAGAATCAGATTGACGAGGAGGTGAAATTGGAGCGACAGGAGGAACTTATGGAACTCCAGCAGGAGATTGCATTTGAGAAAGCACAAAATGCAATTGGAAGCACACTTCTTGTCATGGTGGAAGGTAGTATACCCGACGAGCACGTCTATGTGGCAAGGAGTTACAAAGATGCACCAAATGTGGATGGATATGTGTTTATACGAACTGGAAAAGAATTGATGACAGGGGATTTTGTGCGAGTACAGATTACAAACGCGCACAGATATGACTTGATAGGAGAGATAAAAGATGAATTTACCGAATAAACTTACTATTTTCAGGGTGATTTTAATTGTGCCGTTTGTGATCTTACTGCTAGGCGGATATGCGCAGTGGGGGTGGTTTCAAACAGTGTTTGGTGGAATCGCGGACATTACAGATTATATTGCGCTGGCAATATTTATCATAGCAAGCTTGACAGACATGTTGGATGGAAAGATTGCCAGAAAGTACAATCTTGTCACTAATTTTGGGAAATTTATGGACCCTTTGGCAGACAAATTGTTGGTATGCGCTGCGCTTATCTGTCTGATTGAGCTTGATAGGATTCCAGCGTGGATTGTAATTATTATAATTAGCAGGGAGTTTATTATAAGTGGTTTCCGATTGATTGCTGCGGACAATAGAGTGGTGATCGCTGCAAATTATTGGGGAAAATTTAAGACGACATTTCAGATGGTTATGGTGTGTTTGATGATTGTGAACTTGGAGAGTCTGACAGTACTCACACAGATTGTAATGTGGATTGCGTTGGCGTTGACCGTAATATCGCTCGTGGATTACATCCTAAAAAATAAGGGCGTGCTGTTTGATGGAAATATATAGAAGAATGACAACGAGCAGGGAAGATGCGTTTTCCCTGTTCGTTCTATTTGTATACTAATGCAGGAAATATATCATTATATGACGCGGTGAGTGTGATGTGTATCTTTCTTGATTTGGAGTTATTTTATGGTTACATATGTTCGGCAAAATGTAAAAAATTGCACTTGTTTAATTGTGGTTCCTATGTTAAGGTTAATAAAAATAAAAAATAGTGAAATAGGGCTTGACAATTGCGAACAAATGTTTTAAAGTAGAGATATCGAAAACATTCGTTCTAAGAAGGAGAAAAAAGATGGAGAGAGAAGAAAAATTAAAGGCACTGGATGCCGCACTTTCACAGATAGAAAAGCAGTTTGGAAAGGGAGCAGTCATGAAGCTGGGTGATCCCGCAGCACAGATGAATGTGGAGACAATACCCACTGGTTCATTGAGTCTTGACATTGCGTTAGGGCTTGGCGGGATTCCAAAAGGAAGGATTGTTGAGATCTATGGACCAGAGTCTTCCGGTAAGACTACCGTTACACTTCATATGATAGCAGAAGTACAAAAGCGGGGTGGAATTGCAGGATTTATCGATGCAGAACATGCGCTCGACCCTGTATATGCCAAAAATATTGGTGTAGATGTAGATAATTTGTATATATCGCAGCCAGACAATGGCGAACAGGCGTTGGAGATAACTGAGACAATGGTGCGTTCTGGCGCGATAGATATTGTGGTGGTTGACTCTGTTGCAGCACTTGTCCCAAAAGCAGAGATTGACGGTGATATGGGAGACTCGCATGTAGGACTTCAGGCACGTTTGATGTCACAGGCACTTCGTAAGCTGACGGCAGTAATCAGCAAGTCAAATTGTACAGTAGTATTTATAAATCAGCTCCGTGAGAAAGTTGGCGTAATGTTTGGAAATCCTGAGACGACAACTGGTGGGCGTGCATTAAAGTTTTATTCTTCTGTGCGTCTTGATGTTCGTAGAATAGAGTCTTTGAAACAAAGTGGAGAAGTAACTGGAAATCGAACAAGAGTTAAAGTGGTTAAAAATAAGATTGCACCTCCTTTTAAAGAAGCAGAATTTGACATTATGTTTGGAGAGGGGATTTCTGTGGTGGGCGATATCCTTGATTTGGCTGCATCACAGGGAATTGTAGTGAAAAGCGGTGCATGGTATGCATATAATGGAAGCAAAATTGGTCAAGGGCGTGAAAATGCAAAACAATATTTGAAAGATAATCCTGAGACATGTAGCGAAATCGAAGGAAAAGTACGACAGCATTTTGGTTTGCAAGGAGCAGAGGAAGATACTGTTACAACATCTGAGAAATCCGAGAGCAAAAACAAAACAAAACCTGCAAAGACAGAGGCAGCAGAGACAACAACTGCCGAGTAGTGTTAAGGATAAAAAATGATAATTACAGATATTGTTGAAGCGACTGGAACAAAAGCGAAAGTTTGTGTTGACAACGGAGTAACCTTTACACTCTACAAAGGCGAGATTCAAAAGTTTGCACTTGAGAAAGAGGGTAGTTTGTCAGACGAATTATATAATAAAATTATAAATGAGGTACTGTTAAAGCGCGCAAAGCTTCGATGTATGAACTTGTTAAAGAGCAGGGATTATACAATGTATCAGCTTATGATGAAACTTCGACAAGGAGGATATCCAGAGACGGTTATTGACAATGCGATTGCATATGTTATTTCATTTGGATATATTGATGATATGCGTTATGCAAAATCTTATATTATATCTGCGGGACAGACAAAGAGCAGGCGGCAGATTGAGAGAACGCTTTTGCAAAAAGGGATATCTAAAGAACAAATCAGTGAGGCGTATGCCCAGTGTTCAGTGGAAGAAGACACAACACAAGAACAAAAATTGATTGAAAAACTTCTTGAAAAAAAGCGTTTTGACAGGCAGAATGCCACCTACGCAGACCGTCAAAAAATGGCAGCATTTCTTTATCGTAAGGGTTTTGCGATGGACGATATTAATCATGCAATTGGCGCAGCATGCAATTAGTAATAATATATAATAGTACTAGACGCAAGAATAAATGCTTGACACAGCCTGATTAAAAGAGTAAAATTAGTATGTTGTAGTATCTGCAAAGATACGATAAAGTGACTATTCGGAATACTTTATAGATTTCAGCGTTGAGCAGGAAACTGTGGAGGCACTGAACAGTTGCACAATGAAAATTTAATAAGGAGGTGCTCCTGTACATGCTATACTACTTGTTAGAGGCAGTTGTCATCATTGCAGTATGTGTAGCAGGCTGTTTTTTCGCATTTTCAAACTACAAGAAAAATATAGAAACTACAATTGGAAATGCTGAGGATAAGGCAAGGGAAATCGTTGATGAAGCTCTAAAGATGGCTGAGACCAAAAAACGTGAAGGACTTCTTGAGATTAAGGAAGAATCTATTAAGACCAAGAATGAGCTTGATAAGGAAATCAAGGAGCGCAGGGCGGAAGCGCAGCGCTATGAGAGACGTATTCAGCAAAAAGAGGAGAGCATTGACAAGAAGGCGGAAACGATTGAAAAGAAAGAAGCCGCCCTTGCTGCAAGGGAAGAAGAGCTTGCAAAACAATCGGCAGTTGTTGCAAGACTGAACGAAGAGCGGATACAGGAACTGGAACGAATTTCAGGATTAACCTCTGAACAGGCAAAAGAGCATTTGTTAAAAATTGTTGAAGACGAAGTAAAACATGAAACAGCAGTGATGATCAAGGAAATGGAAAGCAGAGCGAAGGAAGAAGCTGACAAGAAGGCAAAAGAGTATGTTGTCACAGCGATTCAAAAGTGTGCTGCGGACCATGTTTCTGAGACCACCATTTCCGTTGTACAGCTTCCAAACGATGAGATGAAAGGTAGGATTATTGGTAGAGAAGGACGTAATATCAGAACTTTGGAAACTCTTACTGGTGTTGAACTAATTATTGATGATACGCCAGAAGCCGTTATTCTCTCAGGGTTTGATCCAATCAGGAGAGAGATTGCCAGAATCGCACTTGAGAAGCTGATTGTGGATGGACGTATTCATCCGGCAAGAATCGAGGAGATGGTTGAGAAGGCGCAGCGGGAAGTTGAAGTAATGATCAAGGAGGAAGGCGAATCAGCAACCTTGGAGGTTGGTGTACATGGCATTCATCCAGAATTAGTAAGACTTCTGGGCAAAATGAAGTTTCGGACGAGTTACGGTCAAAATGCATTGAAGCATTCCATTGAGGTGGCCCATCTCACTGGTCTTCTTGCTGCAGAGATGGGATTTGATGTCAGAATGGCAAAGAGAGCCGGCTTATTGCATGATATTGGCAAGGCAGTGGACCATGAGATGGAGGGGTCGCACATACAATTGGGAGCAGAACTGTGCAGAAAGTACAAAGAGTCTCAAATTGTTATCAATGCGGTTGAATCTCATCATGGTGATGTGGAGGCCCGCTCATTGATTGCCTGCCTGGTTCAGGCTGCGGATACTATTTCGGCTGCAAGACCAGGAGCAAGACGTGAAACACTCGAAACATATACAACTAGATTGAAACAACTAGAAGATATAACCAACAATTTTAAAGGTGTCGACAAATCTTTTGCTATTCAGGCAGGTAGAGAGGTTCGGGTAATGGTAGTTCCTGAGCAGATCAATGATTCCGACATGATACTGCTGGCGCGTGATATTTCTAAGCAGATTGAAGCAGAGCTTGAATATCCAGGACAGATTAAGGTAAATGTTATCAGGGAATCTCGTGTCGTTGAGTATGCGAAATAATTAAAATGAGCATTATAAGCCATCAAGATCTGAAAAGGTTTTGATGGTTTTCTTATTGTGTTTACACCCAGATTCACAGACTTTTGTAAGAATGGAGGATTTATATGAATGCAGAAATAAAGCGGGTAAAAAGAGAATTACAATGTAAAGGAACTATTATAGATTATTACAAGGATACTGTAATTTTGCCAGATGGAAAGACAGAACAATATGATTTTATAGGACATAATGGTGCCGCCGCTGCGGTTGGTGTGTTGGATGATGGCAGGATTGTGATGGTCAGACAGTATCGCAATGCTTTGGACAGATTCACATTGGAGATACCTGCTGGAGGATTAAATCCTGACGAGCCAACAATTAATGCGGCTGCGAGAGAGTTGGAGGAGGAGACAGGATATCGTTGTCAAAAGATTGAGAAATTGCTTACAATTCGCACAACCGTAGCATTCTGCAATGAGAAAATTGATATTTATCTGGCAACAGACCTACAAAAGACGATGCAGCATCTTGACGAAGATGAGTTTGTAAATGTGGAGATTTATACGATTGAGGAGCTTGAACAGATGATATATGATGGGACAATTGAAGATGCAAAAACAATCGCAGCAATTTTGGCTTATAAAAATAAAGAACAGTAAGCTTTCATAAAGTGGCAAAGTAGTCCATATATTAAAGTAACGAGTAATTGTATGGGTGAAATGTTGGATGAACAGGTTTGATGTGGAAGAACAAATAGAGGACCAAGTTGTATGCAGTGTTGCACAAGACAATGATGCATATATCGATTATAGAAAGCTGCATTATAAAAATACGATGCTTGATAACAGGGTGCTTGTATTTTTTACAGGATTTTGTATAGGCATGGTATTTTTTTATTTATCAGGAGGACAGAATGCAGATGGGAAAAGCTTATTAGATAGAGAGCATCTGTTATTAATGCAGAGCTTTGAGGTCAATCAGTCAGGATTTTTAATGTATACATTAGGACTTCGCATAAAGCAGCTTCTTTTTATGATAATTTGTACTTTGAGTAGTATTGGCGGCTTGCTGGCATATTCTATTATGGGGTGGTATGGATTTGAAGTTGGGTTGTTGATTTTTTCGCTTGTATATCAATATGGGGTAAAGGGAATTTTTTTAATGTTTTCAATGTTTTTGCCACATGGTATATTTTATTGTATTGTCTTTTTGATTATCTTTCGCAAGTATTGGTCAAGTTACACAAAATGTTGTCATAATGAGGAGACCATAAAAAATAAAAAGTTTCATCAAAGAATGGAGTCTGTCAAAACAATCTTATTGGTATTGTTAATTTTTGGCGTTGGTATATTGTGTGAAATTTATATAAACCCTGAGATTATGCGGAAAATGACATTATTTTTTTAATAAGCAAATAATTGCAAAAATAGGAATAATAGCCACAATTTATGCATTAAAATAAAGTTATTTGAAAATATTAAAAAATTTTTTAAATTTTCTGAAAAAAACATTTGATTTTATGTAAAATTCAATATATAATAAAAACAGGCATAAGGGGTAAATTAAATCTTTTAGGGGGTTTTTTAAAATTTATGGAAAAAGAAATTAATAATTTTATTTCTTATTTACATAATATAAAGAAAACTTCTAACAATACTGAATTATCGTACAAGAGGGATTTAGGCAAGCTGCGCCAGTATTTAGAAGAAAAGGGTATCAATGATGTGAATGGCATTACATCAGAGGACCTGAAATCCTATATTGTGTATTTAGGTGACAATCATTTTGCGGCTGCAACAATATCTAGAAATGTCGCTTCTATAAAAGCTTTCTTTCATTATTTGTGCAAGGAGGGCATTCTAGAAAAAGATGTGTCTGATGGGTTGAAAGCACCAAAGATTGAGAAAAAGATGCCTGAGATTTTGACTCCAGAGGAAGTAATCTGGCTTCTGGAACAGCCAAAGGGAGATACGCCCAAAGAAATTCGCGATAAAGCAATGTTGGAGCTTTTATATGCGACAGGAATCCGTGTTACGGAGCTGATTACCCTAAAGGTTTCCGATGTAAATATGCAGATGGGTTATATTATCTGTAGGGACGGCAGCAGAGAGAGAGTGATTCCGTTCGGAGCTGCTGCGAAAAAGGCAATGACAAATTATCTGGAGAAAGCGCGTGATGTAATGCTTTTTGATTTGCATTCGGACATTCTATTTGTGAACTGTTCGGGTCAGCCAATGAGCAGACAGGGATTTTGGAAGCTAATTAAATACTATGCAAAGAAAGCTGGTATTGTGGCTGACATTACACCGCATACACTCCGCCATTCTTTTGCTGCGCACTTGGTAGAGAATGGTGCGGATTTAAGAAGTGTTCAGGAGATGCTTGGGCACTCTGATATTTCGACAACACAAGTGTATACGAATTTGACACACAATCGTATTCGGGAAGTGTATGCAAAAGCGCATCCAAGAGGATAAGACTGCATTCAAAAATTATGACAGTTCAGTTTTGGGGTTTCTTGTTACAGACATCAAAGCCATGGATTGTGGCTTGATGCATCTTAACTTCAACGTTATTTCATGTGGCTTGTAAGCCATAATTTGCAGTAAGTGCAAAGCTTTGAGTTGAACTGTTATAAAAACCCACTTTTTTCAATTTTTGTAAAGAGTGGGTTTTTATGTACACGGGCACCCAAGTGAAATTATGTTATTCCATTCTCTTAAATAAAATCTGCAATTCTATAAATTAAATCTTCTGTATCCTTCCAGCCAAGGCAAGGGTCTGTGATAGATTTTCCATAAATATGTTCGCCAATCTTTTGACACCCTTCCTTAATGTAACTTTCAACCATAACACCTTTTACAAGATTCGCCAACTCATTGTTTGTTCGGCGGGAGTGCATAACTTCATGGACAATGCGAATTTGCTCTTTAAACTGTTTGTTGGAATTGCTATGGTTCGCATCGATAATACATGCTCGATTTACAAGATCACGCTCGTTGTATTTTTCTAATAGAAACATTAAGTCTTCATAGTGGTAGTTTGGAATACTGTTACCATGTTTGTTGACTGCACCGCGCAAAATAGTGTGTGCGAGTGGGTTTCCAGTAGTGTTGACTTCCCAACCACGATAGATAAAAGGATGCGGATGCTGTGCGGCATACACAGAGTTGAGCATCACACTCAAGTCGCCGCTTGTTGGATTTTTCATTCCTGCGGGCACATCGAAGCCACTGACAACAAGTCGATGTTGTTGGTCCTCAACAGAGCGGGCGCCAATTGCCACATAAGAGAGAATATCAGATACATAACCCCAATTTTCAGGGTAGAGCATTTCGTCTGCAGCGGTGAGTTCCGATTCGCTCATAACACGTAGTTGCATTTTTCTCATAGCAATAATACCTTTGAGAAAGTCTGTTCCCTTTTCGGGGTCCGGTTGATGTACGATACCTTTGTAACCGTCGCCAGTTGTCCGTGGCTTATTGGTGTATATGCGTGGAATAAGGATTAGTTTGTCATTAACTTTTTCATTGACTTTTGCAAGTCTTGACACATATTCACAGACGGCGTCCTCGTTGTCAGCGGAACAAGGACCTATAATTACCAAAAATTTGTCTGATTTTCCGGTAAAAACGTCACTAATTTCTTGGTCTCTTTTTTTCTTTAACACCTGCATCGCATCAGGAACAGGATATTCTTCCCGAATTTGGTCGGGTGTTGGTAATTTTTTTATAAATTCAAAACTCATTTGTTAAACCCCTTTCGTGAGGATCTGTAGAAAAGTATTTTACGAAAATAATATTCGTTGTTTTTCTGCAGATCTGAAAAACAATAAAACACTATTTTTTATCATATAACATATAGCGTCGTAAAGCAAGAATAATTAGGAAATCAAAAAAAATCTGACTGCAGAGTGTGCCATAAATATAACCGGAAAATCCAACAGTGGGAACTACAAAAAGCACAAAAGCAAGGCGCAATAAAATACTTGATACATTAAAAAGAAAGGTGATACCAGTCTTGCCAAGTCCGTGAAGAATACTACAAAGTGTACCTGACATATATAGAAAAGGGCATACAAAGGAAAGAGCGCGAATTTGGCTTGCGGCAATATCGCTGTCAAAAAGCATTTCTCCAAGCAAATCTGCAAATGTAAAGAAAAACACAAAACAACAAACGCCAAGAAAAAAACAAAAGCCAATCGTCAGATAGATGGTCTTGCGTATTCGCTGGTCGTTGCCTTGTGCTTGGGCTTCTGATACAGAAGGGAGTAAAAGGGATGCAACGGAGCCGGTGAAAGCACTTGGAAACATAATCAGTGGGATTGCCATTCCTGAGAAAACGCCATATAATGACAGCGCTGAGGAGGAACTTAAACCGCTGGCGACAAGCATTTTGGGAAGTTGTATAGTTTCCACGGAGGAGATAAAGCTGATACAGATTCTATTTAGACTGATTGGTAAAGCGAGAGACATTATCGCGCCTCCTTTTTCAAAGGAGAGTGCTCTGCGAATGCAAAAGTCTGTTTTATCCTGTCGGATTGCCAACATGAAACAGGAGAACAATGCAGAGGAAAACTCGCCTACTAACAGTCCTATACAAATAAAAGATAATGATATATTTAGGCCAGACTCAATGGAAAGACGACATAAAATATAGACAGTGACTACACGACAGGTTTGTTCTATAATCATGGACCATGCTGGAATAGCAGCCTTTTTCTGTCCATAGAAAAAACCATTGATACAGGAATGAAGCGTTGCGAGAGGAAAGGACAACGCGCAGATGCGCAGGAGAGGAATGCACCGCCGCTCACCAATGAGTTGGATTGCAATGTAAGGCGCATGGTCAAAAATAAGATATCCCATAACCCCAGAGAGAATAGCAGATATTGCAATTCCAGTAAAAAGAAAACTGTAAGTCTCCGCAGCTCTGTCTCTTTTTGAGGCAGCAACAAACCGTGTGATAGCATTCTGGATGCCAGAAGCACATACAGCGTGTACTAGCATCATAACAGGACCAATCAGACCAAAAACGCCAAGATTTTCTTCATTAAAGGTTCTTGAGAGAAAAATGCGATAGAAGAATCCAATCAATTTTGTGATAATTCCTGCCACAGTGAGAAAAAGGGTGCCAGTGACAATCGGATTTTTTAGATAGTTAGGATTGAGATAATCTCGGAGTTTTTTTGCGGATATGTTTGACATAGGGTGACTCCAACACATTCACTTTCTATAATGTATGGAAAAATTTTGTAAATATGTCTCTGCCTTGACAGGATTGAGAGGGAGTGCTATTATCCATTGAAGAAAGGCGGGAGAATTATGGGAAAGAAAGTAGTCGTTGGTATGTCAGGCGGGGTGGATTCGTCTGTGGCAGCATATTTGTTAAAGGAACAAGGGTATAATGTTATTGGTGTGACAATGCAAATCTGGCAAGATGACGAGCAGGCAGCCGAGGAAAATGGAAGTTGCTGTGGTCTGAGCGCAGTGGATGATGCAAGACGAGTCGCTGCGAAACTTGAAATACCATTTTATGTACTAAATTTTAAAAAGACGTTTCGAGACTGTGTAATAAACCCTTTTGTGGAGGAGTATTTGCATGGTAGAACACCAAATCCATGTATTCTCTGCAACAGACATGTAAAGTGGGAGGCGTTGTTGCAAAGAAGCATAGAATTAGGAGCAGATTATATTGCAACAGGACATTATGCGCGTATTGCACAGCTAGAGAATGGCAGATATGTGATTCGCAGTTCAGTCACTACCCAAAAAGATCAGACATATGCACTCTATAATCTCACGCAACATCAGCTTGCGCATACACTGATGCCAGTGGGCGATTATAAAAAAGAAAAGATTAGGGTGCTTGCCAAACAGCTTGATCTTCCTGTAGCAGCAAAACCGGACAGTCAAGATATCTGTTTTGTGCCCGATAACGACTATGCGTCAGTCGTTCAAAGAGAAGCAGGAGACCATGTGCCAGCGCCAGGAAATTTTGTGACAACGTCGGGGAAAATCCTTGGACAACACAAAGGAATTATACATTACACTATAGGGCAGCGTAAGGGATTAAATCTCGCGATGGGGCACCCTGTTTTTGTGACAAAGATTCGGCCGGAAACGAATGAAGTAGTAATAGGGGAAGCAGAGGAAGTATGGACAGATGTGCTGGTGTGTGATGATCTAAACTTTATGGCGGTTGAAGATATCACAGAACCAGTAGAGGTGACAGCCAAGATTCGCTATTCTCATGCGGGGGAAGCCTGTGTGATTGAGAAACTGCCAGGCGGACAGATTAAGTGTCACTTTAAAAAGCCTGTCAGGGCAGTCACACCCGGACAGGCAGTTGTGTTTTACGTGAATGATTATGTTTTTGGTGGAGGAACGATTGTGTAGTAATTTCAGAACGGTTGCTTAGAGTTTCAAATATTCTGGTATACGAGACTGAAAAACACAATAGTATTTGAAGCCGCAGGTTAACAGAAGTTCGCGTGTTTGCTCGAATTCTTGTGCGATTTCTCTGGGCTTGTGTGCGTCAGAACCAATCGTAATGATTTCGCCGCCCAGTGCATGAAATCGCTTTAGAATATCAATACAAGGATTTGGTTGTCCAAGCCCAATACGAAAACCAGTAGTATTGACTTCAATCCCTTTTTCGTTTTCGATAAGGTGCGATAAAATCTTGTCGATAACGTCGGCATGTTTTGCGTAGGTGTACTGTTCATTTTTGGTAGGACCATAGCGTACCACATAGTCCAAATGACCATATATATCAAAATAAGGAAGCGCTTTTACACACGCTAGCACAGAGGTAAAATATTCGTGATGTGCCTCGTCCTCGCTACGTCCTTCAAAAAAGGCAGGATAATAAGGGTCTTTTCGATTGCATAAGTGTGAGGAGCCAATAATAAAATCAAAATCATGTGATTTGGTATATACTGCCAAGGGACGTTTTAAATGAGGTTGTAAGCCAAGTTCGACGCCAAAGCCTACAGTGATTTGGCCTTTATATTTTTCCCGTAATTTTAAAAGTTCATATAGATACGAGTCTGTGTTGAGCTCGAAAATTGTGTTCTCATTTGACGCATAGATATAATCAGGGTCATAATGCTCTGTAATGCAAATGTGTGTGAGTCCAAGTGAGATAGCACGCTGTATCATTTCTTCCATAGGAGCATCACTATCCCCAGAAAAACTTGTGTGTATATGAAAATCGGCTTTAATCGCCATAGAAAATCCTCCTTTGCGAAATAAAAAGTCTATTTCTTATTTTAACACAGATTGCGATAGAATCCTATAAAAAATAGAATGAAAAAATATTAAAAATCCTTATCAAAAATTTTACAGAACTTTTTAGGATTTTTTTCAAAATATATCTTGAATTTTATGCCATAATTAGGTAAAATAAATTTGTTGATAAAATTTTGTCAAACATTTTACACAATCTGCCAAAATCCGTGACTTTTTTAACCGTTTCTATGTATAAAAATGGTAATCGGGTTAGAGACAAAATGGTATCTGTGTGTAATTGGGGGACAAGACAAAGATGATAAAATAATATTATCTATTTTAGGAGGAAAATAACATGGCAGTAAGAGTAGCGATCAATGGTTTTGGCCGTATTGGCCGTCTTGCATTTAGACAGATGTTCAATGCAGAGGGATATGAAGTAGTAGCGATCAATGATTTGACAAGCCCTAAGATGTTGGCACATCTGTTGAAGTATGATTCTTCACAGGGAAAATATGAGCTGGCGGACAAGGTTTCTGCAGGTGAGGATTCTATCACAGTGGACGGAAAAGAGATTAAGATTTATGCTTTTCCTGATGCAAACAATTGTCCTTGGGGAGAATTAAAGGTTGACGTTGTATTAGAGTGTTCAGGTTTCTATACAAGCAAGGATAAAGCTCAGGCACACATCAATGCTGGCGCTCGCAAGGTTGTTATCTCTGCTCCGGCTGGAAACGATCTTCCTACAATTGTATACAATACAAATCATGAGACATTGAAGGCATCTGATACAATTATTTCAGCAGCATCTTGTACAACAAACTGTCTGGCTCCTATGGCAGATGCACTTAACAAGTATGCACCAATTCAGTCTGGTATCATGGTGACAATCCATGCTTATACAGGTGATCAGATGACTCTTGATGGACCTCAGAGAAAGGGTGATCTGAGAAGATCAAGAGCAGCAGCAGTAAATATTGTTCCAAACAGCACAGGTGCTGCAAAGGCTATCGGTCTGGTTATCCCAGAGTTAAACGGCAAGCTTATTGGTTCTGCACAGCGTGTTCCGACACCAACAGGTTCAACTACAATTTTGACAGCAGTAGTAAACAAGGCCGATGTGACAAAAGAGGGCATCAATGCAGCAATGAAGGCAGCAGCAAATGAGTCTTTCGGATACAACGAGGATGAGATCGTTTCTTCTGATGTAATTGGAATGAGATTTGGTTCTCTGTTTGATGCTACACAGACAATGGTAAATAAGGTTTCTGATGACCAGTATGAGGTACAGGTTGTATCTTGGTATGACAACGAGAACAGCTACACATCTCAGATGGTTCGTACAATTAAGTACTTCTCAGAGTTATCATAATCGCGTATCAATAAAAAGACCTATCAAGGTCCGGTCTAATGGACCGGACCTTTCTTTTGGAAATAGGCCGCTAAGGCGTCGCGCGGCGAGGAGGGGAAGTAAACCGTTCCTACTTGATTGAATAACCTGTGTAAGTGAAATAAGTTACGTAAGCACTATACAGAGCACGTGACGATAAAGGAAATTTTTATTTGGTTGAAAGAGTAATAAAGATATTTTAAGGAATTAAAATTGTAAATTAATATTGACTAAGAAATTTGAAGCTGTTTAAAATTTAGGGCGAAATAAAAATATAGGAAAGGAAAAGCTATTATATACGCTTTTGTATATGTTCTAATAGCGGAATATTAAAATGGGATTAAATAAAAAATCAGTTGATGATATCAATGCAAAAGGAAAAAGAGTACTTGTGAGATGTGACTTTAATGTACCACTTAAAAATGGTGAAATTACAGATGAGACACGTATTGTGGCAGCACTTCCTACAATTAATAAGCTGATTAAAGATGGCGGAAAGGTAATTCTTTGCTCTCATTTAGGAAAAGTAAAGAATGGACCGAACGAGGGCGAATCACTGGCTCCAGTTGCAAAGAGACTTTCAGAGAAACTTGGAAAAGAAGTAAAGTTTATTTCTGATTACAATGTAACTGGTCAAGAGACTACAGACGCAGTAGCAGCAATGAATGAAGGAGATGTTATACTGTTGCAGAACACACGTTTCCGCGGCAAAGAGGAGACAAAGAATGGTGAGGAATTTAGCAAAGAGCTTGCGGACCTTGCTGATTTGTATGTATGTGATGCATTTGGATCTTCACACAGAGCACATGCATCTGTCGAGGGTGTTACAAAGTTTATCACAGCAAAAGGCGGTGAGAATGCAGTTGGATACTTAATGCAGAAGGAAATTGATTTCCTTGGAAATGCAGTAGAAAATCCTGTAAGACCATTTGTAGCAATTCTCGGTGGTGCAAAGGTTGCTGATAAGTTAAATGTTATTAACAATCTGTTAGAGAAGTGCGATACATTAATTATCGGTGGTGGTATGGCATTTACTTTCTTAAAGGCAAAGGGCTATGAGATTGGAAATTCTTTAGTTGATGATGAGAAACTTGACTATTGCAAGGAAATGATGGAGAAAGCTGAGAAGCTTGGAAAGAAGCTTCTTCTTCCAATCGATACTACAATTGCAGATGGATTCCCAAATCCAATTGATGCAGAAATTGCAATAGAGGTTGTGGATGCAGATAAGATTCCAGCAGGCAAGGAAGGTCTTGACATTGGAACAAAGACAGCAGAACTCTTTGCAGACGCTGTAAAATCCGCAAAGACAGTTGTATGGAATGGACCAATGGGTGTATTTGAAAATCCAATATTAGCAAAGGGAACCATCGCTGTAGCAAAAGCACTTGCTGAGACAGAAGCTACTACAATCATCGGTGGAGGCGATTCTGCAGCAGCAGTAAATCAGTTAGGTTTTGCTGACAAAATGAGTCACATTTCTACAGGCGGCGGCGCTTCCCTTGAGTTCTTAGAGGGCAAGGAGCTTCCAGGTGTTGTTGCGGCAGATGACAAATAGTGAATCAAATTTAATTAGGTGAATGCTTTCTAAAATTTACTAAGTTGTTAGAAGAATGATAAGGGAGAACAAATAAAATGGCAAGAAGAAAGATTGTAGCTGGGAACTGGAAAATGAATATGACTCCCAGCGAGGCTGTTAAGTTAGTTGACGAGTTAAAAGATTTGGTAAAATCTGATGATGTTGATGTGGTATACTGTGTGCCAGCGATTGATATTGTACCAGTTGTAGAGGCAGTGAAAGGCACAAATGTAGAAGTTGGCGCAGAGAATATGTACATTGAAGAAAAAGGTGCTTTTACAGGAGAAATTGCACCAGGAATGTTGGTAGATGCTGGTGTTAAGTATGTTATTATTGGACATTCTGAGCGTCGTGATTATTTCAAGGAAGATGATGCTTTTCTGAACAAGAAAGTAGTCAAAGCATTTGAGCATGGTCTCACACCAATTCTTTGCTGCGGTGAATCTCTTGAACAGAGAGAGATGGGCGTGACAATGGATTGGATTCGATTACAGATTAAGTCTGACCTTGTTGGCATTACGGCAGACCAGGTAAAGAAACTGGTTATTGCATATGAGCCAATCTGGGCAATTGGAACTGGTAAGACTGCAACCACGGAGCAGGCACAGGAAGTTTGCAAGGGAATCCGTGACTGCATTGCTGAAATGTATGATGCTGCTACAGCAGAGGCGGTACGTATTCAGTATGGCGGTTCTGTCAATGCAGGCAATGCAGCAGAACTTTTTGCACAGCCAGATATTGATGGTGGTCTTGTAGGCGGGGCAAGTTTGAAAGCTGATTTTGGAAAGATTGTCAATTATAAGTAAACAGCAATGTGCACAATAAAAAGTGCCAAATACATGGTGTGAAAGCCCTGCATTTGGCACTTTTTTGTTGCTTTTTAACAATATACTTGTGTTTGATAATGTCCTATAATGTGAGTGATATCACCTGTGGATATCACTTGGATATCACTTATGGATAACAATATCGAAAGGAGTATCGGTATATGGCAAAGAGAAAAGATGGGGATGGAAGTGTCAGGCAGCTGCCGGATGGTTCGTGGGAATGCCTGATGCAGAGTAAGGAACTGTAGAAAAATAATTGATTAAATTTAAGGTATATGTTATAATTGGCT
>CAJUAE010000043.1 GCA_910583965.1 uncultured Lachnospiraceae bacterium | reverse complement strand
GGAGCAATCCGTGGTATCATAGGGGGCAAAATACCTTTTGACCCCAACATCATATCATTTAAATTTAAACAGTAACTGTCAAAGTACAGTGTTCATTTTTATAGCAACCGCAGCGATAAGCCGGGTTATGTCAGTGCTGTATCACAGCACGAATGATCATCTATCTAGGACTGAACGTTGCCGTCAGCCTCAAGCGACCTACCTGAAAACAGACCGGGCAAGTCTATCGTTTCCTATTTGGTCTTGCTTCGGATGGGGTTTACATGGCTATGGCTGTTACCAGCCACACGGTAGTCTCTTACACCACCTTTCCACCCTTACCAAAATAGAACAATTTTTCTATTTTGGCGGTATATTTCTGTTGCACTGGCCTTAGAGTCACCTCCACCGGACGTTATCCGGCATCCTGCCCTGCGAAGCCCGGACTTTCCTCACCTTACTGGAAAACTCCAGTAAGCCGCGATCATTTACTGCAGTTGCCGTATTATTATATAATGCCTTGCTTATTTTTTCAAGCGTTTATTCTAAATCTATCAAACCTCTTGTTATAATTCTGTTTCTTCCTAAACCTTAAAGCAACTTCCGCCAACAAACTCCCGCACAATAGAATTTTTAGGAAGTTCTTCAATTCCCACACCAAGAAAATAGCTCAAGAATTTCAGCAGACGCACCGCCTCAAAGTATTCAGGTTCTCCTTTTTCTATACTGTAAAGCAACGGTTCTGCATATGGTTTTAGCACTGCAAGTTCATAAATTAGTGCAGAGTTAAACATGGCATCTGCACTCTCCTGAAAAGGAAAGATATTTTCTGTCTCTCCTCTGCGCACAGACGGCCACATCTGTATTGTGCGTTTGGCTGTAGCCCCCCTTGTTCTTGCATCTCGCACTAAACGCCGAAGCAATCGTCCATCTGTAGTCGGGATTCGATTATGCTCATCTATGTTTAATGTTGTGAGTGCACTAATATAAATCTTATATTTGCTATCTGCCGGAAGCGCATAAGACATTTTGTCATTGAGTCCATGGATTCCTTCTATGACAAGAATATCATCTGGACCAAGTTGTTTGAAATTTCCTCTATACTCACGCTTGCCTGTCACAAAATTAAATGTTGGCAGCTCAACCCGTTCTCCGGCTAACAACGCACACATATCATCATTAAACTTCTGGATATCAATTGCTTCAAGACATTCAAAATCATAGTCTCCATTTGGCTGTTTCGGTGTGTTTTCTCGGTCTACAAAATAGTCATCCGCCGCAATTGGATGCGGTGTCAATCCATGTGTGCGCAACTGCACAGACAATCTATGAGAAAACGTTGTTTTCCCTGATGAAGAAGGCCCTGCAATCATAACAAATTTAATACCACCACACGATACAATCTCAGATGCAATCTCGCTGATTCTACGTTCTTGCAACGCTTCCTGTACAAGCACCAGTTCATTAAATCTGCCCTTTCGTATCTCGTCATTAAGGTCACTCACCGTGTCAACCCCCAGCTTTTCTCCCCAATCTACTGAGATTTCCATGGATTTAAACAATTTGGGGAATGGTTTGAACACCTCCAACGCTGTAGGATTACTTCTGTTTGGCAATATAAGCACGATTCCATCTTCATATCTCTGCAAATCAAACCATCGCACATAGCCTGTGCTTGGCAGCATATATCCATAATAATAATCATAATATCCATCAAGATTATAAACATTGACGCTAGAACTTCCCCTATAGCGAAACAGACTTACTTTATCTGTCATCTTCTGCTGCGCAAAAAGGGCATTTGCCTCATCGATTGGCATGGACTTTTTAATAATACAATAATCTTTTTCTATGTATTCTTGCATCTTTGCCTTAATTTCTGCAACAATTTCATCAGTGAATACAAAATCTCCTTTTTTTGCACAATAATATCCATTTCCAATCGCAAACTCCATCTTAATCTTTTCAATTTTATCTAGTCCAACCACATCATTAATTGCTTTCATTAAGATAATTGTCGCTGTTCGATTATAAGTTTTGTGTCCAGTATCATCTGCCAGTGTCAAAAACTCCACAGTACAATCCTGATCGACCTTTTTGAACAATTCCTTAATTTTTCCATTTCTAACTGCCAGCGCAATTGGATAGGAATAATCTTTTTGATATACACCAGCCACCTCGCCAAAAGTGATACCGATTGGATATTCTCTGCTTTTTCCATTCACTGTCACTTGAAAACTCTGTCTACTTCCATCCATTCACTGTCCTCCTTTCCTTACACTACCACAAAAGGCTCTTTCATCTCCGCCTTGTATATTGTCAATCCAGATAATTCTCTTTTGATAAACTCCTCCATATAAGATACAAAAAGCTTTTCTATGCCATAGTGCCCTGCATCAATCACAGTAATACCTTGTGCCACTGCATCAATTCCTTCATGATGATCAATATCGCCTGTTATCATCACATCTGCCCCTGCATTTACTGCATCTTTAATATAAGTGCCACCAGAACCAGGCATCACTGCAACTTTTTCAACAATATCACCTAGATCGCCAAAAACTCTAACATTCGGTACATGGAACTTCTGCTTGACAAATGTTGCGAGATCTGCCACACTCATACGCGTCTTAAGACAACCTGCTCTGCCACAACCTTCCTTTGAGATATCATCCTCATAAGTGACATTCAACACTTGCCTTTTCTGTAAAAATAACTCGTCTGCCGCCGCATCCGCCATACCCATCACATCAAAATTGGTGTGCATCGCAAAATAACTGATATCATTCTTAATTAGTTCATAAACACGTCGACCAATAAAATCATCTGTAGTGACTCTGCTCATCTTTTTAAAAATGAGCGGATGATGTGTAAGCAACATATCTGCTCCAAGGCGGATCGCTTCCGCAATCACATCATCTGTCGCATCTAGCGCAATATAAATTGTTTTGACTTCCTTATCACGTCTACCCACCAACAGACCAATGTTATCCCATTCCTCCGCGTAAGAAGCAGGGGAATGTAATTCTAATTGTTCTATAATTTCATAGCATTTCATAGCATTTCTCCATGATAGATTTGGATATTATTTAAAATAACAATACAGGCAAAATACAATATCACTCAGTCTCTCGTCAAGTTCTGCCAAACGTGACTGCTGCCTGTCTGTTGTCTGTTTCTGGCATAGCAGATTTCCTCTAATATTTTCCAAATTTACCTTTTGCCACAATAGATATCTCTTCAATATCGGATGCGCCATTGTCAAAAGACAGGGACCATATGTATCTTGAACTCTTGTAAGGCGTTGTACTTCCTCTATTGATATCTCAGATATTGTAAATGGTTGCCGGTAAGCCGGAATCCCATTTCTGTACACACCGCTCTTTTTGCATTTTTGTTCCAAATTTCCGCCAATCTGCCACTCAAGTCTACCAAATGCTCCTGGCAGTGCACGCATCATCGGATAATATTTTCCATCCTCATATACCAAATCTTCTTTGTCAATCAAATATCCTTTTTTTCGCAGATAATTACGCACCTCGGCTAATTCTGACTGGGGCTGTAATATCACTTGTTTCATGTTCCCAATCAGCTCTTTTCCTTGCTCAAGTATAGAGAGAATTAGCCTGCCCCCCATACCAGCACAGATGATTCCCTCTGCCTCACCCATCTGCAATGCACTGACACCGTCGGAAAGCCGAGTCTTTATATAATCCTGCATATTATACGCAACAATATTCTGTTTCGCCCTGTCCAGAGGTCCGCTATTAATATCCATCGCAATCACATGCCTACAAGTTTTACTTCTGACAAGCTCCATCGCTATATAACCATGGTCACAACCGATATCAGCGATACTTTTACAGGGCTGCACAAGTCCAGCCACAGCCCTCATTCTATCCGATAACAGCATCTACATTCTCCTAATCCAAAAAATCCTTAAGTTTGCGGCTTCTTGAAGGATGACGTAATTTTCTGAGTGCCTTCGCCTCAATCTGTCTGATACGTTCTCTAGTAACATTAAACTCCTTGCCGACTTCCTCAAGCGTGCGCGCTCTTCCATCATCCAGTCCAAAACGAAGTCTGAGAACCTTCTGTTCTCTATCTGTCAACGTGTCAAGCACTTCAACCAACTGCTCTTTCAACAGTGTAAACGCAGCGGCATCCGCTGGAACTGGAACATTATCATCCTGAATAAAATCTCCTAGATGGCTGTCTTCCTCCTCACCGATTGGAGTCTCCAACGATACTGGCTCCTGTGAAATTTTTAGAATTTCACGTACACGCTCCTCTGGCATGTTCATTTCTTTTGCAATCTCCTCTGGAGTCGGTTCTCGCCCAAGCTCCTGAAGCAATTGTCTACTCACACGAATCAGTTTATTAATTGTCTCAACCATATGAACAGGTATTCGGATTGTTCTTGCCTGATCTGCAATCGCCCTTGTGATTGCTTGACGTATCCACCAAGTTGCATACGTAGAAAATTTGTAACCCTTTCTGTAATCGAACTTCTCTACTGCCTTAATCAGTCCTAAATTTCCCTCCTGAATCAAATCTAAGAACAACATACCACGTCCGACATATCGTTTGGCAATGCTTACCACCAGACGAAGATTGGCCTCAGCAAGACGCTTTTTTGCCTCCTCATCACCAAGTTCCATCTTCTTTGCAAGCTCAATCTCCTCATCCGCACTCAAAAGTGGCACCTTTCCAATCTCTTTTAGGTACATCCTGACAGGGTCTTCTATTCCAACTCCGTCTGGCACAGTGAGATCAATATTTTCCATATCCATCTCGTCATCATCCACCAAAAGCAGATCATCATCTGGCAAATCATCGTCATCATCCGTAATGCGCAGCACATCGACATTGTTCTGTTCAAGGAGTTCTAGGATTCGCTCAAACTGTTCTTCCTCAAGCGGCATATCCTTAAAAAAATCGTTGATTTCCTGGTATTCCAGCACGTTTTTCTTTTTCTTTGCAACCGCCAACAACTCCTTCAATTTCGCATCAAATTTTGCTTGTGTGTTTTCATCCATTCTGGTCAATCCTCCATACCATATTATTTTTATCCTTAATTTAAAGAAATATGCGTTTTGCTAAGTTCTTCCAGCACTTTTTTGCCCTCAATCACCTTGCTGAGTGTCGATAAATCCACGCCAGATCGAGCAGCATAATACTCATAGCTATTTTTTTTCACACTTACAAGGATATCATGAAAAGCTTTCTCTTTTTCCTGTTCACTCTCCAGTTCTGGAAGACTTGTCGTAAACAGGGAAGCCGCCTCACTTTGGTCCTTCTCCTCCTCAAACATATTAATAATACTTGCAGGGTTAAACATATTCTTCTCAATATCTTCAAACATACGTTTTGCAACCCTGCTATATAGATCCACTGTAAAATCTTCCGGCGAGAGATATCTTTTGATTTTCGCATAGAGTTGTGGATAATCTGTCAGCCATGTCAACAGCAACCGCTGTGACCGCTTGATATTCTCCTCAGGAGTATTTTTATTTTTGCTTTGTATACCAGACTTGGGACGCTCTGGCTGCACTGCATAGCCACCTGTTTTTGCAGCCATATTCACCACAAGCTTTCTGAGATTATCAAAGCCAATATGATATTTTTGCGCCACTGCCTCCAGATAGTTTTCTCGTTCCACATCCTCACTGAAATCGCATAACTTTCTAGCAATCTGACTGTGAAAATTCGTCTTTCCTTCAGGGTCGTTTAAGTCAAACTCTCGTTCCAACATCCGAACTTCAAACAAGAAAGCATTCTCTGCATTACGCATGCGTTCTTGGAAAGCTGACTGCCCTAGATTCTTGATAAATTCATCAGGATCTTTGTATGGTGACATATTAATAATCCTGCCAGACATTCCTGCATCCCGCAGAATCCGAATCGCACGAAGCGCCGCTTTCACACCTGCTCCATCACTATCATATGCCAATAATACCTCTCTAGTATACTTCTTAATCACCCCTGCCTGACCTGGTGTAAATGCTGTTCCCAATGATGCTACCGCCTGTGTAAATCCCGCTTGATGCATACTGATTACATCCATATATCCTTCACACAATATTATATTCCCAGTTCTTGCAGTGCGCGCATAATTCATTCCATATAAATTTCTGCTCTTGTCAAAAATCTCTGTCTCTGGTGAATTTAAGTACTTAGGACCATTATCCTCGCTGTCCATAATACGACCGCCAAACCCTATCACACGATGATTGATATCCTGAATTGGAAACATCACTCTATTCCAAAACTGTGTCATCGTTCCTCTGCGCTCATCAATCTTAGCTAATCCTACATCACGAATCAAATCATCAGAAAAACCCTTTTGGTGCAGATATGCCAACAACTCCTCACCTCTTGTCGGCGCATATCCCAAACCAAAATTTTTGCAAGTTTCTTCAGAAAGTCGGCGCTTGTCCAAATACTCTTTTGCCTTGCCTCCCCGCTCATTACGAAGCATAATATAATAGAATTTTGCCGCCTCTTTATTAACCTCAAAAAGTCTTTGTCGACGCGTTTCACGCTGTCTTGCCTCCTCGGAATACTCAGGCTGTGGAAGCTCCACACCAGCCCTTTGCGCCAGTATTTTCACTGCTTCGGGAAAAGTACAATTCTCATACTTCATTACAAATGTAACTGCATTTCCACCCTCGCCGCAGCCAAAACACTTATAGATCTGCCGTGTACGATTCACTGAAAAGGAAGGGGTCTTTTCTCCGTGAAAAGGACAACAGCACATGTAATTACTTCCCTTCTTTTGCAGCGATACATAGCTGGAAATCACATCGACAATGTCACTTTTCTGTCTGACTTCCTCGATTAATTCCTCTGGATAGTACATCAATATCCAACTCTCTTTCTTCTTAGTAACTTCATATTAGCAATCTTTTAATATCTCATCCAAAACTTAGGGATATATAATTCTTCATACAAAGAAATCGCGAAACGGTCTGTCATAGAACTAATATAATCACATACCACTTTTTCTCGCGGTTCTCCCTTGAATCCCAACTCCACAAAAAATTTAGGCAGTGCCTCTGTATGTCTCATATAGTACTCGTACAATGTTTTAACCAGTGAAATCGCTTTTATTTCTTCACATTTTGCCACAGGATTACTATATACTTTGTCATACATAAACTGTCTTAAATTTCGCATACCAAGTTCCACGTCATCTGACATGCGCACATCACTTGTTCCCTTGCTCTGTGTCACAATATCGTGTATAAAATTGTTGAGTCGCTCCCTTGGGCTATACCCAATAAGCTCTCCAATTTCTCGTGGAATATCCCGCTCTTTTAAAATCCCTGCTCTGACTGCATCATCCATATCATGATAGGTATATGCAATTTTATCAGAAAAACGCACTACTTTTCCCTCAAGCGTAGATGGCATACTTGAAGTCTGATGGTTTCGCATTCCGTCTCGCACTTCCCATGTGAGATTCAATCCTTCCCCATCCTTTTCGAGAAGTTCCACTGTGCGCACGCTCTGTTCATTATGCCGAAATCCATAAGGGCAAACTTCATTGAGTGCATGCTCCCCTGCATGTCCAAAAGGCGTATGCCCCAAATCGTGTCCTAAAGCAATTGCCTCCACTAACTCCTCATTTAGCTGAAGCGCCCTTGCAAGCGTGCGCGCATTTTGTGCCACCTCAAGCGTGTGTGTAAGCCTTGTCCGATAATGATCTCCTTCTGGCGACAAAAAAACTTGCGTCTTATCCTTAAGACGTCGAAACGATTTGGAATGTAATATCCTATCTCTATCTCGCTGAAATACAGGACGAATATCACATTCCTCCTCTTTATGCTTTCTGCCCTTTGACCGCGTACTGAGTGTGGCATATGGGTTTAAATACTCACTTTCCCACTGTTCAAGGTTTTCTCGTATTGTCATAATAAAATCCCCGCTTTGTGTTTCCTTCACAAAATGATTCCATACTTATATATTCCACATGAATTTAGAAATTCCTTTTTTTATCTATACTTACTATTTATGTCCTATCTAATTTATTACACCTATAGTTTGTATTAACAATCCATCTTTGACAAACTTCATCAAATTCTATATAATGTAGCTATTAATTAATTGCTTCAGAAAGGAAAGATCAATATGAGCAAATTTAACACAAGTCACATTGCAATCCCTACAATATTAAAAATAGAGCCAAATGCATTAGATGAAATTGGCGTATCCTTAAGCGAATGTAGTTTCCAAAAAGTAGTTATTTATTTTGGAAATGGACTGATTGATATGTTTGGCCGCAAAGTGCTAGAATCTTTGCGCGCATCCAATATTGAAGTGCTAACATATTGCGAGTTAGACACAGTCAACATTGACGATATCATCAAACTAGCATTCGGACTGCCAAACGACACGCAAGCGGTCATTGGTCTTGGTGGTGGCAAAGTGATTGATGCAGCTAAATACATTGGCTTTCTGCGCAAACTACCGTTTATCAGTGTTCCTACATCCGCTTCCAGCGACGGATTTTCCAGTGCAAGTGCCTCTCTTATTGTAAACGGACGCAGAAATTCTGTTCCTGCACGTCTGGCATTTGGTATTATCGCGGATACCACTGTCATCAAAAGCGCACCCCAAAAATTCCTCTACTCTGGCATTGGGGATATGGTATCAAAAATCACAGCATTATATGATTGGAAATTTGAAGAGGCATATGGGGTGACACAAGTCAATGACTTTGCTCTAATGATTGCCAAAAAAGCAGTAAACAGCTTTGTGCGCACACCGTTTGACAGTATTCAGGACAACCTGTTTTTAAAGGAACTTCTTGACTCTCTGGCCATGAGTGGCATTGCAAACGAAATTGCGGGCAGCAGTGCTCCCACAAGCGGAAGTGAACATCTTATTTCACACGCCTTGGATAAAATACTAGAAACACCACAGTTACACGGCATTCAGGTTGGCATTGCAACCTATCTTATGAGTCGTGTACAAAATCACCGCTTCGAGCGCATAAACACTGTTTTCACCGATACTGGATTTTGGAACTATGTTGCAACTCTCAATCTCAATGTGGAGGACTATGTCAATGCGATTGATCTCGCTCCTTCTATCAAGCCATTCCGCCACACCTATCTTCATGAAGATCAATACCGCAAACTTGCAAAAGAAACACTTTTCAACGATACCATTTTAAAGACCGTTTTTCATTTATAATGAATTATCTATTTACAACAAATAGAACTATACTGTAAAATAAATTTTATAAAAATAGAAGGAGGCACGCACATGAAATCAAAAGTTTATTTTTCTAAGACCATCACTCCCGAAAAAGTTCTGGAACTATATCAATTGACAGGCAAAACACTCGAGGGCAAAGTTGCAATTAAAGTTCACTCCGGTGAAGTCGGCAACCAGAATTTTCTAAAGCCTGATTTTTGGAAACCGATTATTGACTCTGTAGGAGGCACTGTTGTGGAGTGCAATACTGCATATGACGGAAGCCGCAATACCACTGCAAAACACATGAAAACGCTACACGAACATGGCTGGAGCAAATATTTTGATGTTGACTTGATGGACGCAGAAGGAGACGACCTAGAACTTGCAATTCCAAACGGTCTAAAAATCAAAAAAAACTTTGTAGGAAAAACGCTTGTCAATTATGACTCCTTGTTGGTGCTCTCTCACTTTAAAGGGCATCCAATGGGTGGATACGGTGGAGCTATCAAGCAGCTTTCTATTGGCATTGCTTCTTCGGCTGGAAAAGCATATATTCATGGCGTAGGTGATTTTAATAATTTCTGGGGTTCCGATCATGATTCCTTTCTGGAGTCTATGGCCGATGCTGCATCGAGCATTGTTGATTACTTCAAAGGAAATATTGTCTACATCAATGTTATGAAAAATATGTCCGTGGACTGTGATTGCTGCGCTGTCGCTGAAGATCCTTGTATGGCTGATATTGGCATATTGGCTTCTCTCGATCCGATTGCAATTGACCAAGCATGTCTTGATCTGGTCTATGCCTCCGATGACCCGGGCAGAGACCATCTCCTTGAGCGTATTGAATCCAAAAATGGTGTTCATACAATTGAAGCCGCAGTTGCATTAGGCTTTGGTTCCCGTGAATATGAGCTTATTACAGTAGATTAAAAGCGCTCTATTAGAAGATTATTAAAAGATTCTATGAAAGGTTTACCTTTCCTACTTGCTGCACATCCTGTGTGCCGCTTTTGCGCTTACTTCCTGTTTACAAGTGTGCATAATCGAGTAGGGAGAAGATTCATCTTCTCCCTACTCGCGCGCCGGGCACCCAAGTGCTAAAAAAATCAAGTAGGGAAGATAAACCTTCCCTACTTGATTTTTTAGCCATGTGCGTCTTGCATATTTCTAATCCCAAACAGTTTATCCAAAAACCAGTACGGTATCATAATTCCCTGCGCCTGCATTGCAAGAACTTCCTCCTTGCTAACCCATCGAACTGCCTGTACTTCTTCTTCCTGCAAATGAAGTGATACTATATCAACCTCTTGTTCTAGCAAATAATAATCATCAAAACCATGTATAAAATTAATACTAAAAATTGGTCTTTTATTAGACAAGTCAATCTTTAGTCCAATTTCTTCTGCGACTTCTCGCTCTGCTGCCTGCCAGCTACTTTCTCCTTGTAAGGCAGAGCCTGCTGCTGTTAAATCCCACATATTTGGCCATCTCTTCTTAAAGGGCTGTCTCTGCTGTATCAGCAACTCATTCTTGCTATTAAAAATGCAGATATGGACTACAAGATGATATTCCCCTTCCTTTAATGGGTCTCCTCGCCGATGTACTTTTCCTGTCTTTTCTCGGTCCTTTGTGTATAAATCCCACAACTCATTTTCTTCTCTGTCTGCCATAACACTTTTTCTCCACGACTACACAAACTTTACTAAATCTTCTACGCTCTTTCTCTTTGGTGCTGCTGGTTCCTCGTCCGCATAGCCTATCGCCACAAGCGCTGCTACCTTCTGTCCCTCCTCGATTCCAATAATTTCAGCCACTTTAGTCTCGTCAAAAATACCAAGAATAACAGCGCCAACTCCCTTATCATGCGCTGCAAGACAAAAAGTCTGTGTCGCAAGACCTGCATCGAACACTTCCCAGCGATCCTCTTTCGATGTTGTATAAGAACCATCTCGCTCAAAACCACTTCTACCATGTACCATGTTGACTACCACAAGCGCTGCACAACCCTTAATAATATCGCTGTTATGTGTAAAACCAAGCGTTGCCTCATCTGCAATTTTTGCCTTGACCTCTGCATTTTCAACAATCACGTACCTTGTTACCTGTGTGTTTTTCCATGATGGTGCAAAAGATGCGCAAGATACAATTTCCTGCATTACCTCATGCGACACCTGCTTTTCCTTAAATTTTCTGATACTTCTCCTTGTCTCGATACACTTGATTGTCTCCATAAAAATACCTCTCTTTCCTTTGTTTTTTCTAACTTACACTGTTAATAACAAGCTTTCTACGAACAATGCAACGATTCCATTTTCTATATGTCAAAATGCATCGTAAACTATTTCAAAAATCCATTTACGATTTGCTCCTCCGCCTGTGCTTCTGTAAGTCCTAATGTCATCAATTTAATTAGCTGTTCCCCCGCAATTTTTCCAATTGCTGCCTCATGAATCAAACTCGCATCAATATTGTTTGCCGTAATCTCCGGTATTGCACGCACAACTGCATTGTCCATTATAATTGCATCGCACTCCGAATGCCCTGCACACTTGTTATTTCCATTGATATGGGAATAAAATGTCTGTTCCGAAAAGTCCTTTGCCACAGAACGAGAAATCACATTTGTACTTGAATCTTCTCCATCCAAATCTACATAAAAATTAGTGGTTGCCTTCTGTTCCCCATGCGTCATAAGCTTTTCCTTAATAACAAGTTGTGCGCTCTTACCAAGCTTTGCTCTTGTAACCCTATCCGTAGAATCCACGCCTTTGATTTGTACAGTGTCCATTTCCATGTAGCTATTCTCATCCAAATTTACAATTGTCTCTGGATTCATAACGCGCTCGCCAGTACCTTCCCCAGAACCATAGTGTTTTTCTACGTATCGCACTCTGGAATTTTTCCCAACATAAAAGGAATGAATCCCGCTATGCTCGCTCGCCTGATCTCCACTGTTGTGGATACCGCATCCTGCCACAATTGTGACATCACAATCCGCACCGATATGAAAATCATTGTACACCAACTCCTTAAGCCCTGTCTGTGTCATCAAAACAGGAATATGCACACTTTCCTTCTTCGTTCCGGGCTTTATAAAGATATCAATTCCTGGTTTATCCTCTTTTGGAATAATCTCGATGTGCTCAGTTGAATGTCGCCCTGCTGATTCTCCGTTGGAACGAATATTGTAAGCTCCAGTGGGAACTTCGTGCAAATCTGCCACCTGCATTAATAATGTCTTCTGAATCTCATCCATGTATACACCCTCCTGCATTATGCCTACACTCAAGATTACCACTCAACAATCCTGGCAATATCTCCTCCTTGGTTCCCATATCCTGTATCTCACCATTTGCAATTACCACAATTTTATCTGCAATATCGAGAATACGTTCTTGATGTGAAATAATCACAATCTTTCCTTGTGTCTTGTCATGCATCTTCTCAAATACCTTGATTAAATTCTGGAAACTCCAAAGGTCAATACCAGCCTCTGGCTCATCAAACACAGACAATTTCATACCTCTAGCAATAACTGTTGCAATCTCTATTCGCTTCAACTCTCCACCAGATAAACTTCCGTTTACTTCCCGGTTAATATAATCCCGCGCACAAAGTCCAACCTCCGAAAGATATTTACATGCACCTTCCACGCTAAGTTTGTCTCCAGCCGCCAACCGAATTAAATCAAGCACTGTGATTCCTTTAAACCGAACTGGTTGTTGAAAAGCAAAACTAATGCCCAAATTTGCTCGTTCTGTAATGGACACATGGGTAATATCCTGTCCTTCAAAGAAAATCTGCCCTTCTGTTGGCTGTATAATCCCAGCAATCATCTTTGCAAGAGTCGACTTACCACCCCCGTTTGGTCCAGTAATTGCTGTAAACCGATCCTCTATTTTCAAATTAATATGATTTAATATATCCTTTCCATTCTCATCATCAACGTGATAGGATATATCCTTTAATTCTAGCACGTATCCGCGCCTCCTCTCTGCTTCCTTCCTGATGTTTTTATGACGCCTTTCACAATATCTCTTGACGCTCTTTCAGTATAACTAATATTTAATAAAAAAGCGACTATTTTTTCAAATTTTGATAGGAAACTTTCTTCCACTTGCAATATCTGCATATCCCGCCTCTGCATAATACACCTCCTCACCATTATGGAGCACGCACATCTTAGATTTACTCATCCTCTGAAAACTTCATAAACTGTGAAAGCGCCTCTCTATGCATCTTGGATGTCGCATGTGGATTTCGTTTCAAAAGAGCATTTATACGTTGATATTCTTTCTTTCCAGTCTGCAATGCAGAGTTAATCTTTCTTAGACCAGCTTCCGAGCGCTCCTTAATCTCACTCCCATAAAATGCAGAAGCAACTTCAAAATGTTTCTGCATTCTGCGAAATTCTTCACTGCTCTCCTCGAGACTCAAAAGTACTTCCTTCAAATTAAACGCTTCGCGAACACTTTCTGCCATGTCAATCGAAATATAAACGGTGAGCAAAAATACAATCACTTCGAGAAAGTTGCTATTAATTCGCATTGTCATCTTTTCCACCAGTCTATGTCCATACAATGTCAAGACTACCGAAAAACCACCCCATGCCAACGAAGATGTGACACAGATATATCCATTTAAGTTAAAACGCTGATTACTATAATCCCAATATCGTACATGAAACAGCTTTTCCATCGCCACACCTGTAAAATACTCTAGTATTGTAGCACTTATCATTCCAGCAAAGAACACCAGTACTGCATTTGTCCGAAATGGCAATGTAAAGACCAACACAACAATTGCCCCCGAACCATAAATTGGAAGAAATGGGCCTCTCATAAAACCTCTATTAACCCATCTTGCTTTCAGTACAGACACATAACAAGTTTCCCATACCCATCCCAAGAAGCAATAAAAATAAAAAAAGAAAAGCCAAGTTGAAAATGTATACATCACACAGATTCCTCCCATTGATCCTGTTCTATACATATTAAAAGCATCCCTTGCTGTACTTCGATTTCCGCAGTCTCACCAATAAATTCATTGCTGACACCGATTGGAAACTCCTGTTTTACTGTCACAGAATCTAGCAAATATTTCAAACCACGTTCACAAACTCCATGCGCATCGCCACCAAAAGCAAAGACAGAAATGCGTCTCCCTTTTCTTGCAAAACGATCTGTAAAACTTATTTTGGTATCCTTTATTAATGTCAATAGAACATCCTCTCCAATGATTGTCCCTGTCGCTCCTCGATTCAACAGATATAAAAGACACTGAATATTAGCGAGTGTATGGTCCAATCGTCCACCAAGTGCCCCGTAAAGTATAAACTGTTTATAGCCTGCATCTAATCCTTCCTTAATTGCTGCGAGCATATCTGTATCGTCCTTTTCAACTGGAAGTTTTTTTATCTGAAACGGACCACACAATTCTTGTGATTTGAGTGAATCCATATCGCCCAACACAATATCTGGCAGTATTCCAATCTGTTGCAAATACGCCAACCCGCCATCTGCTGCAATACATAAATCTTCTTCCTGTAATATCATTTGCTTTAATAGTCTTTGTGCATTGCATACCCCTGCACCGATTATAATACACTTTTTCATGCCTTTCTATCCCAACTCCCATTCTTCGCTTTAGCGAGCACTCCAATTAAGATGGGTCCACATAATAAAAGTTCGCCAAAGTCAAGCCTCTAGCGAACTTTCATTTCTATACCCGCTATCTTATTTTTCCCGTCAAAAGCTCTTAAATACATTTGTTTCTCTCTGAAGTGCTGCTGCAATCTGTTGATTTTCATCCATTCTATTGCTGATATTTTCCATGTCAGAAACAAGGATTTGTGTGCTTTCTGCTGCACCGGTAACCCCTTTTGCTCCTTCTTCAATTGCATCTGTAATTGTCTCAATCGATGACGCAATCTCATCAACTGCACGTTTAAGATCATCTGTCTTTGTTGTAAATTCATTCATAACGCCCTCTATATAAGTAGCATTATCTCTATATTGCTCACCACTGCTTACAAAGTTTTCAAATTCCGGCAAAATGGAATCTGTCATATATTCCACAAGATTGTTAGAATGCCCTGCAAGATTATGTACTGCATTGATTACTACACTGTTGATTTCCTGAATACGGTTTGCTGTCTGACGACTTGAAGACGCTAACTGTCTAATTTCATTTGCAACAACAGCAAACCCCTTTCCTGCTTCTCCTGCGCGTGCTGCCTCAATTGAAGCATTCAGCGCCAGAAGATTTGTCTGACTTGAAATCTTCAAAATATCATTTGTCAAACCGTTTACTTGCTCTACGCTCTTGCTATCTTCAATTGCCTGGTTCAACACTTCAAGAATCTCTTGTACCTTTGTACTTGTCTCCTGCATATTTGTCCTTGCATCCAATTCCATCTTGTCTGCATTTTCTTTCATCTTCTTAGAGTAATCATTGATGCTACTAGACTTATCTGCAATCATCTCAACCTCACTGCGTACAGAATCTGCATTTTGGTTTATAATTGTAGCAGAATGTCCAACCTCCTGCATAGTAGCAGAAAGTTCCTGTGTGACTGCTGACAAATCTGATGCACTGTCATTTGATGTTCTCACACTTTGTTGCACTTCGCTGACAACTTCTTCCAATTTCCTCGAATTTTCAATAATCATCTTCATGATACTTTGCAGTTTTCCCATAAATGTATTGATACCATTTCCCAAATCTGCAATTTCATCATTTGACAAAATACTAATTCGTTTTGTCAAGTCTCCTTGACTCTGGTCAATTCCATTGATAATATCATTAATTTCATGATTTGCAATAATCAGCTTTCTAATCATTAAAATAAATACACTATACAAAGTAATCAAAAATGCAATTATACTCAAAACAACAATAATCGTATTTTTCAATACCGCCTTATTATACTCTGCTGTCAAAGCATCACTCGCCTGTGAAGCACTCTCCTGTGCACGTTCCATCATACCTTCAACTTGACGTTGCATTTCATCACTGCACTGCTTAATTGTTCCATTTGCAAGGATAAATGCCTTTTCTTTCTCCGCATTGCCACTGAATGCCATCAGATTCGCAATCTCATATTTCATTGTATCGTAATTGGACAATATTGTATTGTATGCTATTGTGTCTTCCTCCTCCAGACTATTCTTGTACTCTGCAAGATACTGGTCAAGAACTTCCTGCTCTGCCCGCACCTCATCCACCGTAGCAATCAAAGTATCCAAATCTGTGGCAATAATATGTGATAGTGCCTTTTTATGAATCTCCTGCAACTCTTTTTCAATGTTACTGAGTTGCGAAATATTAATCATATGTTCATCTGCAATTGTTACAGCAGTCATATTTACTCTTTTCAAATTGCTAATCGCTGCAATATTTGAGAAAACTGCAAGCGCCCCGAGAATAAAAACCGGAACTAAAATGACTATTGTTATACTTAAACGTTTCTTACGATTCATTTTGTTCTCCCCTTATTGTACTACCGAAAATGTTTGAACATCTACATCCGAAAAATATTCTTTATCATAATACAGAAAATACCCATTATCTGCCGTATAAGGATACGCATATATAGTTCCCTGATAAGATGCCGCATCTATTGCATCCGGTAGATTTACATTCTTTATCTCTGTCTGATTTACTACTGGAGAAAGGGCTCCACCTGCAATTAAGCTATAGAGCTGGTCATCTGGCATAGAAAAGACATCTGCTGCATTATGAATATCACTCAAAACATTATTTCTGGTATCTGCATCACCTGATGCTTCTATAATAATATCAAAATCAGCTTGTCCCGCATATTTTTGTTTAAAGCTATCAATCATTTTCTGCAAATTATCAATATTTGCTTCCTCAACCCAGACACGTAATGAAACATGGCCTGTCTCGAGTTCTTCTCTCTCATTTACTTCTATCTTTGATGTGTCTTCTGTATCAATCTGAGTATCTACATCTTTATTTCCACATCCTGCAAGTGATACCGCCAACAAAGAAACAGATACAACCGTCACTAATGGCTTCTTTTTCACAGTAATTCTCCTTTCATTGTTTATTTTTCCGACAATCACTTCCCTTTTATTGTATACCAGTTGTTACATTTTTTCAATCGTATTATAAAAACAATTACACTCTCTCGTCAATAATAACAACCTTTTTATGTTTATTGTTCGATAATTCTCCTATATTTTTTTCAAAATAAATTGCTGGTATCACGCCAACCAGATTGGAAAACACTTTCGCTATCTGCTGTCTTATATCCTCTTGTCTTTCTGTTAATAATAGATTGTCCGCACTACAATTTACAAATATCTCTGCCACATCCATTTTATGCTCTTTTCTAATATGGATGGTATAAGACACCGCATTCGTTGGCAGATTACAGAGCGCCTCCTCAATTTGCTTTATCAAAACACTTTTACCACAAATCATTAGTGCTTCTGGCATCTCCTTTCCGATTCGGTCTATCCTTGCCATTGTTCGGCCACAATCACATTTTTCATAATGAATCTTTGTAAAATGCATTGTCCGATATCGAACTAATGGTAGTCCCTCCTTTTGAAGTGTTGTAAATATCAGTTCTCCATTTATTCCATCTGGCAAAACAGCTAATGTGTTTGTATCTAAAATCTCTGCCAAAAAATAATCTTCCTGAACATGCATACCTTTCTGGCATTCACATTCACATGCCACACCGAGTCCAGTCAGTTCATTTAGACCATATAAATCATACGCTTTTACCCCTAATTTTTCTTGTATTGTTCTGCGTACTTTCTCTGTCCATGGCTCTGCTCCACACAAAACTGTTTTGAGGTTTAGCATGCCTTTCAACCCTTGATCTTCCACAATCTGGGCCAGACGAAGCAGATAAGTCGGTGTTCCCATAATCCCTGTCACGTGCAGTTTTTTCATGAGTGCTGGCAATCCTAATGTTCTACCAATTCCTGATGGCACGATTGTTGCGCCGACTCGTTCTACGCCGTAGTGAGCGCTAAGTCCTTCTGAAAATGGTGCATAATTATACATAATTTGTATAACATCCTTTTTCCCTAAATTTGCCATACTAATTGAGCGCGCAACACATTCACTCCCATGATCAATATCCTTTTTTGTATATCCCACAATTCTGTCTGGGCCAATCAGATTGTCCGAACTATGGTATCTTGCAATTTTTCTTTCTGGTATTGCAAAAATTCCAGACGGATATGCGGCGATTAAGTCTTCTTTTGTTGTGAAAGGAAGTTTTCCCAAATCTTCAATCCCACATATATCTTCGGGTCCCATACCCAATTTCTGCATTTTTTCTCTGTAATATGTAACATTTTGATACATATACTTTACCAGTTTTACAAGATGTTTTCCTTGTAAACTAAGCAATTCATCTCGGCTCATACATTCCTTTAACTTATTCCAAATCATATTTCCCCCTCCAATTACACACAAACTCCCATCTGCCCGCTTTAACGAGCACTCAAATCAAGATGGTGAAATCTTTGATTTCAAACAAATTTCCATTCGCCCGCTTTCGTAGGCTTTTTAATGAAGATAATGAAACTTCTAATTTCATACTTTTTTATTATCTATCATTTATTTCACAAAATCAATATCCAAACACAATAAGAAGCTACACACTCAAATTGCAAGACACTCTCTTATTTTTCCAAAAATAAATGGAATATATTTTTCAATCTGTGCTATAATGAATTTATTCAATGAAACATTATAATATACATAGCAGGAGCAAAATCACAGATGAATAAGCCTATCAAGAAAATAAACTATATTCTATATATTTTGGCATGTATTACAATCTGCATATTTATAATCTCTATATTTATTTATGACAGAGCAACAGATACTCGCCAACAGCAGTCTCCTTTTACTATAGCAGAGTGGAAAGACTATCAAAAAACTTTTTACAAGAAAAAAACAGTCCTATCTGGTACAATCTCTGTGAATAATTCTGTTGACAACATCCTTGCCTTTTATTCTGTTCATCAGAATGTAAAAGTCTTTGTCGACAGCAAACTGATTTATGAGTATCCTGTCTCTAACAACAATCCCTTATCAGATTCACCCGGCTATTGTTGGAACTTTATAGTACTTCCACACAATACAAATAATATTGAGATTGTATTTACAAGCCCATACACTCCTTACTTAAAAAATATACCTACATTTTATATCGGAAATAACTTCTCACTACCAGCGTACATTATAACCAGCAATATTGTGCCACTTTCGCTCTGTATTATCATGCTTGTTATTGGATTTATTCTTGTGGCATATCACATATTTGTATCGCGTAACATTAACACAAGTGGGAAATTATTAAAACTTGGTATTTTTTCCATATTTTTATCCATATGGTCTATCAATGAGTGCAATATCACCACACTGCTACTCAAAAATAGCCTAGCGACTTCTTATTTGGCATTCTTATCACTCTTGCTACTTTCATTTCCATTTGCAATGTTTGTCCAAACTTTTTACGAAGACAACAGCAAAATTTGGAATTACTTCTGCAAAATAGACATGATACAAATTGCTCTGTGTATCTTGTTTCAGATTACTGGCATTGCAGATTTAAGAGAAACTTTGTGGACTACTCATGTTATGATGTGCGTACTTACAGCCATTATTTTGTTTCAGTCGCATTTACTAATTAAAAATGGTATCCACTCCCATATGATAAAGATTCATTTAGCATGTATTTTAATATGCTCCTTAACACTTCTCTTAGATTTTATAGGATTTTACTCCGGCTCGTGGAATGTAAATACCTTTGGGCGTATTGGATTTCTACTCTATATCACTGTACTTGGTCTAGCCTCCACAAAAGAATCCGCTATTCTTATGAAAATGGGGCTAGAGGCAAATTCCTATCAGAAACTTGCATACACTGACCAGATGACAGGAATGAACAATCGGACTTGTTTTAATATTGACTTTTCTGAGCTGTCAAAAAATCCAGAAGATGTTGCAATTATTGATTTTGACCTCAACAACCTAAAATATACAAATGATACTTTTGGCCATAGCGCTGGTGATTTATATATCAAAAACTGTGCTACAATCATTGATGAAATTTTTGATGGAATTGGAAAATGTTATCGTGTTGGCGGCGATGAATTTGTTGTTTTAATTGAAAAAGCATCTGCAGTTGATATCCCCCACTACATGGCAATGTTGGAGGCAAACGTTGATGCATGTAACCGTGAAAACAGAAAATTAAGAATGCAAATCGCATATGGTTATGCCATCTTTATGGCAGATACTGACAAAAATCTAGAAGACACCTATAATCGGGCAGATAAAATTATGTACGCAAACAAGAAGGATAAAAAAGAACAACAAAAATTTGAGCGATTATAAAAAATCTCAAAAATAAGTAGGAAAATTGTTTTCCTACTTATTTTCTAAAGCTATTTAAAAATACCATCCACTATTACTGCCATAGTTACCATAATTGTAATTATTGTAGTAACCACTATTGCTATAACCATTAAAATATGAATTGCTCGTTCCATATTTATTGTAAGTGGAAGTTGCCCCATAAAGCTTACTTAGTGTTGTAAGGCTATTTGAAGCGGCGTTCTCAATTGTCTCCATCTTTCCACAAACTTTGTCTGAAAAGCTTCCTTCTTTTGCAAATACTTCTTTTATCTTTTCAAAATCTGCACCTTCCAAAGTCTTTTCATCAATGGAAAGTTCTCCAGACTTTGAAACGGTAATACCAATTTCTTCCAACGCTTTTTTGTTGATTGAAACAACACTGTCCAAAGTTTTAATAAACGCGAGATTCGACGGACCACCAATATCAGATAAATTATCGTAAACCTCATTAAATTCTGTTACAAAATCCTTGATACTTTTAATCAAAATCTCTTTGTCATTCTCTTGTGCCTTCTTTCCAGTCTCATCGTCAGTGTATGTCATCTTACCAATCTTTAACATCTTCTCGACACTAGCCTGTACACTGTTCGCAGATTTTTCCATCTGTTCATACATTGCAAGTTGTTTCGTCGGTGCCTTAGAGGCCAATGGAGAGGTTGTTCTTTTGGTGGAGTTTGATCTGCTGCTTGTTCTAGAAGTTTTGCTGCTAACTACCTTTCCTGCGCGGCTTCTTTTCGCACTCCGTAAATTTCTTGCTCTCAATAGAGAATTTCTTGAACTGTTTATATTCATTCTATATCCATATCCTTTCTAACAACTTTATACAAAAATTTATTACTGTTTACGTAATATATATCGGTAATCTCATTAGAAATATTAACATTAAATTATAGATAAATTTTGCAAATTATATATTATATTCTGAAAATTCCTACTATTTTTCTTCTAAATTCTCCGATTTCTGATTGACAGTCAAATTGACGCCTTCCAACCCATTCACAGTGATATTTCGATTCACCTTGGCATCATAAGATTCTGCGTTAATAATGTTTGCCAAATCAATTCCTGTCGTTTCCTTCATAGACTCAAACAGCTTCGTCATAACTGCTGGAACATTGTTTGCAACCTGATCCACTCCATTGACACCATCACCGCCAATAATTGTAATCTTGTCAATCTGAGACAATGGCTCCGCAATCTTTCCTGCAATATCAGGCAATACCTTTATCATCATCTCAGCCACTGCTGCCTTATTGTACTTTGCATATGCTTCTGCCTTTTTCTCCATTGCTTCCGCCTCTGCAACTCCCTTTGCTTGGATTGCCTCTGCCTCCGCAACACCCTTTGCGCGCACTGCAGCTGCTTCTGCCTCACCAAATGCTCGGATACCTTGTGCTTCCTGTTCCTTTGAATAACGGTCTGCCTCCGCCTGCGCTTTCTTTGCCTCTGCAATTCTCTGTGCTTCAAACTGTTGCGCTTCCGCCTCTTTCTGTCGCTGATACAATGCTGCATCTGCTTTTTGCTGCGCAGCGTACTTCTCTGCCTCCGCCTGCTTCTTTACCTCCGCCTCAAGCGCTCTCTCTTTTACTGCGACTTCCTTCTGTTTTAACTCTATCTCGCGTTCTTGTTTTGCAATATCTGCATTTGCCGTTGTAATTTCAATTGTCTTGCGCTGCTCCTCTTTCTGAATTTGATATGCAGCGTCCGCCATTGCCTTCTTAGTATCCGCTTCCATCTGAAGCTCGGATTTTTTTATGGCAAGTTCATTCTGTTTCTTTGCAATCTCAGTCTGTGCTGCCACTGATGCGTCATTGGAATCCTTATCTGCCGCTGCCTGCGCAACCTTAATATCACGCTCGCTCTCTGCTCTCGCAATCGCTGCCGCCTTCTTAATCTTTACAATATTGTCAATACCAAGATTCTCAATCACATCATTCGCATCAACAAAGTTCTGCACATTAAAACTAATAACATCTAATCCCATCGCTGCCAAATCTGGTTCTGCATTTTCTTTTACAAGTTCTGCAAACTTCTGTCGGTCCGAAACCATCTCCTCCAAACGCATACGTCCCACAATCTCACGAACATTACCCTCGAGAACCTCACGCGCAACACCCGCTATGTACTCCGTATTTTTGTTTAAAAAATTTTCAGCGGCAAGTCTTAACTTATCTGGTTGATTGCTGATCTTTATATTGACAGTAGCATCAACATTAATATTGATATAATCAGCAGTAGGTACCGCATTACTTGTTTTGACATCAATAGGGATCAACCTAAGATTAAGCTTATCAAGACGCTCAAAAAATGGTATTCTGATACTTGCCTTTCCAATTACCACCTTGGATTTTTTCTTAATACCTGAGATAATAAATGCCATATCAGGTGGTGCTTTCACATACCCCATACACAACAACACAATCAAAATTATCACTATAACTATTACAATCATAGCTCTAATAACTCCTATCATTTTCTTCTCCTCCTTTGAATATAAATTGGCAGGCGGGAAACTATCTGTTTCGGATTCTTCTCCACTCTTCCAACTCATTTTGGAATCGTTCTGTATCCAAAATGAAGTCAAGCCAGTTCTGATAAAACACCTGAAAGCTGTTGGTTTCCAATTCAAAGGCGCCTTCCGTGTCATGGATAAATACCTGACCACATCGTTCCCCGGCTGTAATTAGCCCAAAATCCCTCCAGCATCCGTATGTGCCCAGATGGAAAAATCCATATGGAATATTATTATCCCAATCAAAACTTCCCCCACTTCCTCGAAAAAATTTTTCAGGATTTTTCTTGTACTCCTCTTTGGAAATACAGAAATCCTCCAGCCATTCAGGTTCTATTGGCAGCAGCCGCAACTCTCTTCCCATACCGCGCAGATACATTTCTCGTGCCTTGGCCTCCTCTTTGCTCTTCGCTTCTGTACAATAGTAGCCGAAAGGATAAAGCCCATAGCCTGGCCCCGCGCCTCCGTCGCCAACCTCCGTAATGAACTGAACGTAATCATCCGGAAACCGGAAATGATATTTCTTCTCCATCGCGCGGACAAACGCTAAATCGACAGGCGGACCGAGTCTGTATTGATGATCAGCAACACCAAACATTTCCAACTGTGGGTCCATGCACCGCGCCTCTGCCAGTATTTTTTGCACTTCCTCTTTGTGAAACATTAAGAGTACCTCCTTCCATTTTTCATTCCGATTTATCGCCCAATTATATCATGGAAAATTCTGCGTATCAATTACAATCCAGTGGAATTGCCAATGCAGAAGGATACAACACAAAAGATAAAAAGGACATAAATTGGCAAAAATGTATGTAACCACCTAATTTTTCATCTTAGATGGTTACATACAACATATGATAATTTTATACTCCTGTCACTTTTTTATCACAGTTTCTTAAATCGTAAAATCAACCCCTCGTCCCACTTGCCTTGTATTGTCCGACGAAACGCTCCTTCCAAAAAGATGATTTGCACTTTCAATCTGTTCAAGCAAATCCTCAATAGAATCACCAGTAAATGTGATTTCATCCTCATTGTCATTCTCAAAATATTCCTCTCGAATCACCCTGCGTTCTTCCCGATTCGCCTCCAATTTTTCCTGTTGTTTTTTCTGTTCTGCCTTCTTTACTGCTTTCTTCTCCTCTGCTTTTTTTGCAGCCTTTTTCTTTTCTAGACGCTGTTGGGCAGTCTTATTCTGTGACTTAAATGATTTATCCATCGTCGCAAAAAATGATGTTGCACCATTATCATATACATTCATGCCACAGCTTTTCATATTCAATCCCATATTGGCAAGCTTATTTTTTAATTGTGTTAGACCGCTCGCACCCTTTTCAATGATTCCTTCATACTGTTGGCGATACTTCTCGTCCTCTGCCATGCGCTCAATTTTTTCCTCATCAATAAGCACAACCATTTTATGTGGATTGGAATATTTTGAAGCAGATGCTTTCGCAAACTCTTTTTGGTCTTTACTCACAAGAATAAAATCCAGATTCCCATACTTCTTTTTCAGTTCCTCATAATATTTTGCAGCTTTTTCTGTTAATTCTGGATTCCCAATTGTTCTACCACTGGCATGTGTTTTTTTGACTGTTTCCGTATCTTCTTTTTTCGTAACTGCAATATCTTCCTTTTTTTCTTCTGTTCTTCTGCTTGTTTTTGATATGTTATGGTAAGCAGAAATACTCTCTGCAATCATGGGTGTACCCGCAGAAATACTACTACTCATTGCTTCCTCTCCTTACGCCTTTGCCTTAAATCCAGCGCTCTCTGCCTCAGACGTCCAAAATATACTGTTATAATTTATCTGTTCCTCAATCTCACTGACATTCGTCGTTCTGATAACAGAGCGAAATGTTTGTTCTGCATATAACTGCCCGATCTCGCTAAGCTTGTCTGAGGCAAAGATTTCAGTACTGATATTATTATAATTATTCATATGACAAATACAACTGACAAGATGCCCTCCAGTGACAGCGATAATACTGCTCAAACTATCCATACAATATGGCAACTGACTGAGATTATCCTCTAGCCATTGCTCAATCTTTTTATCTTTTGTCGCTCTGTAATACAACCGTTCGCTAATTACAATCTGATAGGCATTCTCTTTCATACAATCATATGTTCTTCTAATATACTTTGCATATTCTGTTGGATTTTTATATCGAACTTCTGATTCTTTCTTATCATCTTTCAGCATATACTAAGCTCTCGCCCCTTTATGCCTTGATATCAAACGGAACATATTGTCTATCTAGAAACATTTCTGTCAATTTTTCTTGTTCCACAATCTCTGGCAACTCCTCATCCAGTTTTTCTTGTATGATTTCTTTATCTGTCAACATCTTATCTAGTGTATCTTCCAACGCATCTTCTGGCAGATCCTCTAACATCTCATCAAGGATTCCTTCATCTTCAATGCCGAGTGCTTCCTTTGCAAGCTCCTCACGCCGCTCCTCGGCAGTCTTTGGCTCCAGTTCTTCTGCTGCCTTGGCGATCTTCTCACCAAGCTCTTTCGCCTCGTCTGTGCAATGCATCATCTGTTCATAGTTAAATTGCTTTTTCACAGCATCAATCTGATCATTGTAATTATTGAACAATGCAAGTTTCTGCGCAATCTCGTCTAATGTATTACATTGCATGTTCTTAAGTTCTGCCTTCTTTCCCTCAAAAAAATCTATTTGAGACTGCTTTTTTTGTACACGTTCCATTCTCTCCTCTGTGCTCTTTAACCGATACCCAGAATTTTGTGTAAAAATAGAAGACCTGTTATTATTTAATGTAAAATTCATACCCCACCCCTAATTCTTTAATTGAGTAGAGAAAGTTACTTCCCCTACTCACTGCACCATGTGCATATTGCTTTGCATTAATGTGTGCATAAAAATTGCTGGCTGTATCGTCGAATCCTTCCAAAGTACAAATATATTATCAAATTACAACCACACAAGCCAAAAAACTGTTCTTCTATTTATTATATCGGATTTTATTGCAAAAGAATCAAGTTATACTCTCTATTTTTCACCAAAAAAATTTATAATAACGAATCTCCATTCTACCGCTTGACGACACAAATAGTATTAATATAACAATATTTGCTTGCAACACGCCTATTTAAGTAGTAGAATTATATAAAATATTCTGAGATACAAATTTTGAATTTACTTCAAATTTACCTCAAACTATACAAAATTTGTTCAAAATAAAGAGGAAAGGAAAAGTGTAGAAATGTTGAAAACACGCCATTTTTAAGGGTTTTAGAACAATGACAAAAATATTATTTATTTGCCACGGCAATATTTGTCGTAGTACAATGGCCGAGAGCGTTATGACTCATCTTGTAAAACAAAAGAAACTGGAAAATTTATTTTATATTAACTCTGCTGCCACAAGCCGCGAGGAGATTGGCAATCCTCCTCACTATGGCACTGTGAACAAGCTTAAAACAGTTGGGATACCACTAATCCCACACCGTGCTGTACAGATGACAGCAAAAGATTATCTTGAATATGACTACCTTATCGGCATGGATACTGCCAATATTCGCAATATGACTCGCATTGCAGGCGGTGATCAAGAGGGCAAAATTTATAAACTCCTTACCTTTGCTAATTCTGACAGAGATGTAGCTGACCCATGGTATACAGGAGATTTTGACACGACTTATACAGATATCAATGAAGGATGCACAGCCTTTCTCAAGTATCTTATGGAGCGTGTCTAAGAAAGTTGATTCCTCACACGAGACTGTAAAAAATCTTGTGTCTATAAAGGAAATTTCTTTCCTGACATGAAT
>CAJUAE010000042.1:26458-27636 GCA_910583965.1 uncultured Lachnospiraceae bacterium | reverse complement strand
GACCGTCTTACCAACTCCACCCTTTAAGTTAATAATGCTTATTGTTCTCATATCCATTCCCTCCCAGTATTTCCTCTAGCCCCTGCTATCACAGAAAGCTTGTTGATAATATCCGCCTTTATTTCGTACCTCTTTAATTGCATCTTGTATCTCTACACTATAAGCACTTTTTCCCGTGGAATGCATATAGTGCAGCTCATGATTTGATGAAGCTCTGTAAAGCTCCCTCCACTCCTCTGTATTCGCAATCGGCTCCCCTTTGGCTGTGCGCCAACCATTTCGCCGCCAGTCGTTGACTCTGCCGCTGCTGATGCTATCGCAAACATGTTCATTGTCACAATATATTGTTACAATGCAGGGGCTTTTGAGCAGATTGAGTGCTTCTGTGAGCGCCAGTATATACGCAAGGTTCCATGTCCCATAGCATACGCCTGACACAATCCTTGACTCTCTCTGTTTATTTTTGCGAATATATTCAACTGCTGCACCAAAACCCCTATACAGCTTCTTTCTGCTGCCATTATCCGTCTCTATGTAGATATTTACTTTAAATATGTCTGACACCCTCTTTCAATTGCCCTCTACATATGTGAAACACTTATGCGAAGGCACTTATCCACATATCCACAATCTGTTTTTCTGTTCACTTAAAAGCCCTAGTTTGCCAGCACCATGTTTTCAAGATTCGCCCAGTCCTCCACACTATATGCGCCATATTCACTTTCTGGTGAACTTACTGGTGAACTTATCTGATTCAGGTAGTTTTCAAAATGCAATTCACTAAAAAGAGTCTGCGGTCGCAAATATTTGCAGAATTTACGGTCATTGGCCCACTCCGCATGTTTTATATCTATAACTCTGAAAAAATCATCCACCGTGAAATCTTCATTCAACCGCTCCTTAATCAGTTTTGTTGTCGCCTTGGTATAGTACTGATAGTTTGTATTGCATTTTCGGTTGAAATAATCAATAATTTGTTTAATATCTTCTAGGCAGTTTTTAAATTTTGGTTTTGAATCTGATGCAGAACTATATATCTCGTCGGGCTTGCCCGACAATATATTTAGATCTTTTTCTTTGTAAGTAGTCTCTGTTGTAGTCTTTGTTGTAGTCTCTGTTGTATTATATATATTATTATATACATTATAAGAATTGCCTGTTTGGGGAAGTTCAGACTT